>JBDKUE010000196.1:0-2248 GCA_039679855.1 Syntrophomonas sp. | reverse complement strand
CTGCTATTTTTTCATTCTGTCCTAAAGGCTTATCCAGGTAATAAAACAAACCTCCGGTTAAAATGAGCATTAGGACCATAACGGCCGCTATCCATGATCGTTTTTTCTTCATATGTTTCCTCCCTGAAATGAACCTGTCCCTGCAATCTGGTCAGTATTTAATGGATCCGGGTTTTCTTCTAATTACATACAATTCTAGCTATTACAGCAAAACGTCGTCAAAGGAAAGAATAGGAATATACCGATTTACAGGGATTAGTCCGGTTTAATGCCACAATCCTGGCGATTTTAATTCCCAGTGATGACATCAGTCCCCTTTATTGGCGGGCTGGCACTCAATTGTGGCCTGGCTGGTATAATTATCAACTGGATTACATCTAAGGAATAAGGTAAGTTAGGGACAAGGAGGTACAAAACCATGAAAAAGTGTTTGAGCGCTGTTTTAGTACTATTCCTTGCCCTGGCAAATACGGGGCAGGCTCAGGCCGCAGGCCAGGATATAGCTTCTTATTTCCCTGTATTGAACTGGGGCAGGGATCAGACCGTGCGCATCAAGCTGACTAATGCACAAATCTATCTAGGTTCTTCCGGACTGGTCCTCAAAATAATATTAACCGGGAATCAGGCGAACAGCTGGACGGCTTTAGTTCCTTCCCCTTCCACACCTGCACCAGCCCCAGATTCGCCTGCCCCAACAGCAGCAGTGACAGCCGGTTCAATGCAGCAAGAGATGCTGGAATACATTAATGCGGAGCGGGCCATTGCCAATGCACCTCCCCTCGTCCTGGACCCATCGCTGTGCAACGGTGCTTATCAAAAATCAGCTGATATGGCGATAAACGGCTATTTTGATCACACTTCTCCCACCTATGGCAGCCCGTTTGCCATGATGGATAGCCTGGGGATAAACTATCAGGCCGCCGCTGAAAACATAGCCATGCATACTTCGGTAAAGGGCGCTCATGAAGCCTTTATGAACTCGCCGGGTCACAGGGCCAACATTTTAAACCCGGTTTATGGCAAGTTGGGTCTGGGATTTTACCAAAGCGGCAATTACCTCTACGTAACCCAGTGGTTTACTAATTAGTATGAGGACAGCCAAGGCGTCCCGCATTATGCCGGTCGCCCTATTTGCGCCTTTTGGCGTTCAAATGTTTTACGCATCTGTTGCAATCCTATATTATTAAGAAGGATGCCAATCATCCCCATAACTTATATGTAGGAGCGACGGAAATGATCAATGACGAAGATCTGGCTGTTAGAAGAGACGCCCTGGGAAAATACCTGGGTATTACCCTGGTCGAAGCCCGGCCCGGGTACGCCGTAACCACATTGACGGTCAAGCCGGAATTGCTTAACGGGGTGGGAATCACCCACGGTGGTACCCTGTTTACCCTGGCTGATATAGCCATAGCTGCTGCCAGCAATTCCCACGGTCCAATGGCCGTGGCCCTTGATGTACACATTTCTTACCTCAAAGCCACCCGCGAAGGTGAATTTTTAACCGCCACCGCCCGGGAAGAAAACCTGACCGGACGGACTGGTCTGTACCGGGTGGAAGTACGAGACAGCCAAGATGAACTGGTTTCGATTGTAAGCGGCCGGGTGTCCCGGAAAAAGTAGAACGGTTACATTATCTGGCGCAGGGTGAGGGCCACCTCGTGAATGGTGCGGGTGTAGAACATGTGATCAACCACGGTTTTAAAGGTGTTAATGGTCTCCTGGTAGTATTTGTCGGTGAGATCCCGGGTCTGGGGATGGGGATTGAATAGATAAAGACGCTTTACCTTGCGGCGCAGCCTCTCCAGGGGCGCCAGGGCAAAGAACTTTTCGTAAAACTGACAATCGGTCAAGATTATGACCACCGTGCGGGAAGTGAGCAGGTGGGAGTAGCCTTCCCGTAGTTGGCTCAAAGGGCGCCACAGCTCTGTCCCGCCGTAGTTCCATTGCGGCAGCTGGCTGAGGTCTTTTAGCAGGTGTTCAAAATCCTGGTTCAAATAGGGTGTAACGTAGTTCAGCTGGTTGCCGAAAATAAACACCTCGATTTTTCTCAGTTCCTTTTTCAGAGCATAGAGAAATTGCAGCATCATCTTGGCGCTGGGCAGCATGGATGACGAGGTGTCCATAATGAGCACCACCCGGGGAGTGACCGGTTTTTTCATCTGCCAGGACATCTTCAGCATGGCCCCGCCGTGGTGCATGTTGCGGTGGATAGTAGTGCGGACGTTGATAATTTTACGTTTGTGCC
>JBDKUE010000065.1:0-78211 GCA_039679855.1 Syntrophomonas sp. | reverse complement strand
ACCCTCTCCAGCGGAAAGGGAATGTGCCGCGAATACGCCTTCTTGACTGCCGCTCTTTGCCGTGCATCAGGACTGCCGGCCCGCGTCATCTATGGGATGGCCACCCCCCCCAACGGTTCCAGCGGGGGAATGCATGCCTGGAATGAAGTTCAAGTGGACGGCAAGTGGGTTTTCGTAGACACTTGTTGGGATGCCGGTTACGTGAACAATGATACGTTTGTCGCCGCACCGGCCAACACCTACCTGATGCCTTACAGCGGATCTCCTTCCAATCATAAGGCCACTACTACGGCATTGTATTAATATATACGCAAAAAAGGGACTGACCACTTCCGGTCAGTCCCTTTAACTTTTAAAATAAATGTTCTATTTTTCAATCATCCTGGCTCTTACCGCGACCCTTCTATCTTTACCTTCTAGCGTACAGGTGGTTAAGGTTAATGCATTATATCCGCATGGATTTATTAGGGTCCAATCATCGCTGTCAATACTCACAACCTGCTCTACCTGATAACGATAGGACTGGTTATGAAAAGTTAGGATAATTATACTTCCGGCCTTCAGCTCATTGATGTTGCGGAAAGGTGAACCATATACGTTTAGATGCCCAGCTATTGCTGTATTGCCTTGACCTGGCAAAGCCGTCTGGGTATACCATCCGGGACCTTGCATCAAAGCCTCTTTGGAAGTTCCCTCAACCACTACCAGCTTAATTCCCAATTCCGGGATTTCTAATTGGGCCCAGGGAGCAATTCCGCCGTTATTTGGCATTATCAATCCTCCGGCCGCATCTGCTGCTTCTGACTGTTGTTCCAGCTGATCTTGGTATTCACCCTGGCTGATCCAGGTGTTGATATCGGTAAAAAACGGGTAGAGTAAGATTACTACAGCTATTAGTATGAAAAACAAACCGGCGTTCTTCCATGGATTTCTACGCGTTCTTACTCTAACCATTCACATCATCCCACTATTTTCTACGTCTTAAATACAATCCTATTCCACCCAGGGTGAAAGCCGTTCCGGTGAACAAAGCTATATTTCCACCTGTATAAGGTAATTCCGCCGGTGTTAACGGTATAGTAACCGTTTCAGGAATAACCACCTGCGGCTCCGGTGGCGGAGGCGGCGACTCAGGATTGTCCGGAGGATTGTAGGGCGGATATTCAGGTGGATAGTAGGGCGGATAATAGGGCGGATAATAAGGTGGATAATAAGGAGGATTATAAGGTTCCTCCTGCTGAGCATCAACCCTTACCTGATAGGTATATGAGACATAACCTTGGGCAGCCTCCTGATTCACCCTGGTTACTACCCGGACACCCAGCTCCTGGCCCGCACTGAGGTACGTGGGAAGTGAAATGAGATTACCATATACATCGGTTAAATCTACTTTCACCATTTTCTCCGACGGTATATTACTGCTTATTACGCCCAATGCGGTTATTTTAACCGATGCATCACTGACATTTATTATGGTCGTTTTTACGTATTCCTGATAGCCAGGATAGCCGTTTTGAATTAGACACTGCAGATCCCGGCCATTAGGCGAACAATCAAGACTCGCTATGTCTTTTCGTTCTGCATAATTGGGATTATCGGCATCCATGCTGTCTAAATTACCACTGCCCGACGGATCACTGGAGGAACAAGAACCCCATTGTATTAAATACCCATCAGGTGTGGGAGTGGCTACCGCTGTGCCAGGAAAAGCCAGGCACAATATCGTCACGAGCAACAGCCCGATTACCCTTTTCATTAAACATCTGACCCCCTTCGCTGAAATTTAAGTAAGCAAGATATTCATTGCTTATTTACACTATAAGCGAAGAATAGGGTTTTAACCATGGACGCTAGTCTAATCTTTTCTTATCCGAGAATGTACTCGTAATCTTATACTAAAGTACCGCTCATCTGGAACTAATTAATAGCATCGGTCCTGCATGCAAATTCTAAATCAGGCCGGATTTTTCCAACTTATAAGCATAGACCAGGGTATCGGATATTACGAAGAAAGAATAAACTCCTTCCCGGTTCTTTTCGTAGATAATGGCCCGGCCCGCTTCATCGGCCACTTTTACTAAATCGTCAAAAGAATCCAGAACCATGATATTCAAGGCATCAACCGCGGCCAGTACATCCTGCCCGACAACAACCCGATCCCCGTACTTCTTTAAAAGCAGGCGTACGGTTCTTTCAACCATATCTTCATCTTTGGTACGGGTTCCCAGTATGATGAACAAGAGTATTAGAGCCAAAATCCCGGCAGCTACGGAAAATCCTATTCTTGCCGTCTTAACACCCGGTACAGCTACGCTTTGCTTGGCATTTACAGCGCCGTCTTTTTTGTCGGTCAATGTCCCGCCGATGGTGTAGGAATTACCTTTAATAGGTATAACCAGCACTGGATTGGACTTGTCGGTGGTTTTTCCACTGGCTGCAGCTATATTAACCGCAACGTTATAATTAACCGTTACCTCAACCAGATCAACTGCGTTTTTGTACTCTTCCAGAACTTTAGTAGCAAAATCAACGTAGGTCTTTAAATAGATTGGTATTTCCTTCTTTATTTCCACTCTGCCGGTGGTGCTGGAAAATGATGTAGGGGCAAGTACGGGAGTTGTTTTTTCCCACACTTTGACCTTTTCGCGCTGGGGTGTGCCAGCCGTTGCCCCTTCCGACTCTTTTAAAATATATCCGATAACCACGGCGTCGACTTTGTATTGGCCGTTAATATTGGAAGCTCCATCGCCTCTAATATTGTAAGAAAACTTGGTGTCTATATAATCGGTTATAGGAGTAAGATATCCCCGGCCCGGTCCAGCGCTCTTATCGGGGAAATTATCATTGGGAAGGAAAAATACCCGGTAGACCACCTGAGCATTTTGGCTGTATTTATAGGCGGGGATGTCCTTACTTATTTCGGCTGGCTGTTTCATTTTCCATACAGCCATTCCCCCCGCAATCACTGTCAGTAGGAAAACAATTATTATTATCACCCTTCTGACCTTTTGATCCAATGTGAAAAGCATCACCAGCCGCTCCTTTTCCTTCTATTAACCCCTATTTATGTATATCGACATCTTGGGGAATATCTTTTCGTTATTTATTTAACCGCATTCCGGAAAACCAGGGTCAACCAGCCCACTTTGGGAACAACCGTTACAACCTTTCCCTGGACATTGTCAACGGGCACCAGATCCACATCGGGTTCCGGGTTGGCATCCCCTTTGGTAGTAAATAGCTTGGTCCCCTGTTGTTCGGAAACCGCAATAATACGATGGGTTACTTTCATATCCTTTTGGTAGGGAAAGAGAATAACATCCCCCACCTGCGCATCTTTCCCTTCTATTTTATGAATGACAACCACATCGCCTATTTTAATCTGAGGCTCCATACTGCCGCTTAAAATAACCCGGGGGGCATAGGTAAATACCCCCATGGCGAACCATATAATAAGTATGGAAGCCAGCCCGGTCAATAGCCAGCTTGTTATTCCTTCTTCACGGGTGCGCGCTTTGTTTTTTCCAGTCTCCTCACCATAAATCTGTCTGACCAGGATTATTCCAAGAATCGGTGCCAGAATACCCAACAGGGTTTGACTCGCCCAGTTCGAATTGGGTAGAACCGGAGAAAATCTTTCTAAAAGAATTATCGACCCCCGATAGAGGATGGCAGGTATAGGACCGCCCAGCGATGCCAGATAGGTCGTCAAAACATTTTGTCCCAAGGCCGGACATAAATCGGAACCGACAAACTGGGCAAACATCAGATTAAAACTTATACCGGTCCATTTATTTAAGGGGGTTGTGATTATAGTAAAGAATATAGATACTATTGTAAGGCCCAGTATTGGCCGACGGGAAAAGTGGCGATTTACCAGCCAGGTGCGTGCCAATTCTATTCCAACCAGTCCAGCACCAAGAGATGCAATATTGGTTAGAAGACCAATCCAACTGTGATCATAGGGGCTTTTCCCGAATCCCCCTATCGCTCCCTGCAGCATCATCCCCAGCAGGTTGATAAATACACACATTAAAGCCAACCAGCGCAGAGTTTTGCTAATGCGCAATTTTCCACGGTTTTTAACTCGCGGCATCAGGTAGATAAAGCCAATAATCAAGAACCACATCAGGATGGGCAGAATGTAATTACCCAAATAGCCCCCCACTTTGGGTCCAAAAAACCGGTTGTTCAAGATGTAGGCCAGCACCAGGAGTAAAAGCAGAATCCAAGTATACCTGGCTGATTTTCGGTCGGCCAGCAACGACCTCAATTGACTGTAAATCTCTGACCCTCCATAGCTATAAAGTGACACATTATCACAAATAAAAGGTATATATATTAATATTTTGCTTTAAAGACCATTTTCCTTCCGAATAAGTGTATTATTCTTACTAAAATGTTATTTATAAGGCTTGCATTCCTATTCTGAAGATCTATTGCACTAATAATCAAAGATAATCCGGTTCATAATTATTATCGTGTTTTGGAGGAAATTATTTACTCTTTGCAGCAGCATTGGTTGAGAATTATAAACAAACATTAAATGCCCGAATTTTTATAATAAAGACGGGCCTAGCAAGAATATTTACAGGGGTTTCCCCAACTATTCATTTTGCTCAAGATGCTTGTCCAAATATTTCTCAAAATTCACTAATTTCACAAGATTATATCTAACTTTAATGTTTTTCATTTTAAGTAAACTTAGTTCCAATTTTTTTTACAACTCGCCGAAATGTTTTTTGTAAAACTCTTTTAGGAGCGTAAAAACCCCTGCCCAATACAAGCAGGGGTTATCCATCTCAAAATATATTTGTATGTCGCTTAACTGCCGCCACCCGCAGCCGGAGGAGGTGATGGCTCAGTAACCACTACAGAACCTTGCAGTTGCAGGTTGTTAACTTTCCATTGCTCGGTGTATCCATTCCAAGGAGTAGCTGTGATATTTACATTAAATTGATATGTACCAGCTGATAATGCAACAATTTCAACGGGAACTCTCATCTGCGCTTCCGGATCCAGAGTTGCATTGGCACCAGTGGGCCATTGAATAGTTACTTGAGCAGATCCTACGATTAACGAGGTTGCCGAATCATCTTTAAAATTCACCGGCACTGTGCCCTTATTGATTAAATAAAACTCCTTGTTAGCGGTCTCACCTACCAACAAATTGCAGTCCAGGCTCTGCGTAGTGGTACTACCGTTGACGAATTGCACATTAAGGCCACCGGTGTTAACATTGTGGTTGGCAGTTAAAGTATCACTATACATAGCTACAGCTGAGCCTATCAATCCCAAACTCAGAACTAAACTAACGACGATCAGGCCTATGCGTCTGTTCACATTCTTCTTGGCGTGTGTAATGATCTTCACCCCCTTTTCATTCTAGTCCCTAGGATGCAGTATTAGGAGACACCTGCCCAAGTCCTTTGGAGAACGCATACAGGGCAGCCTGAGTCCGATCGTGGAAGTTTAACTTATCCAGGATTTGGTATACATGCTTCTTTACGGTGTGTTCGGTTATGTATAATAAATCGGCTATTTCACGGTTGGACATACCCCGGGCCAGAGCTTCCAGAACCTCCATCTCCCTCGGTGTCAGCTGCTCAATTGGGTCTTCTTCCTGTTGGTCAAGCAGGTTTTGCATGATGGCGGGATCTATATAGGTCCTGCCCTTGCCAACCAGATGAATAGCAGCGATTATTTCTTCGGGCATAGCCTCTTTGAGAATATATCCTTCAACCTTCTCAGCAATTGCGCTGCGCACATCGACCCTTTCGGCGAAGGAAGTAAGGATGATGAAACGGCATGTGGGCACCAATTTTCTGGCTTTTCTTATTATATCGAGTCCGTACTCGCCAGCCAGCCTCAAATCCACCACCGCGATATCAGGTCTGCACTGGCTGATGACCCGCAATGCCTCTGAACCATTATTAGCTGTTCCAACCACTTCCATATCCCCTTGGCACTGTACAAGTGAAGCTATACCTTGTATAACCAATGGATGATCGTCAATAATTACCAGTCTCATTATATAATCGCCTCCTCATAGGTCTGTTCCGGACAATACTGCTTGGGGATGGTGCACCTTACCAATGTGCCTCTGCCAGGCCGGTTCTTAATTTCCAGTTCGCCGTCAAATTGTGCCACCAGTTGACTGATGTTCTTAATGCCAAGTCCCGGTTTCCAATCCTTGTCTCTATCTTCTACCCGCGGTAATCCGCGTCCATCGTCAGCTATCTCCAGAATAGTCCTGCCCGGCGACATATCCAGGCTTACTTCCAGAGTCTGACAAGCTCCGTGCCGTATGGCATTACTGCAGGACTCCCTGACGATCCGATATAAGATCTTTCGCAGGGCAGGGCTTATCAGTTCCTCGCAGCCTTCTGCCTGGAGGTCCACCTTAATCCCATTCAAACGCCCTAGATCATCAAGATAGGACGCCAGATTATCAACAAACAAACTCTCTCCTCTCTTACTGGGATTGAGTTGATATATAGAAGCCCTCAATTCACTTGAAGCTCGTTTGGCCGTTTCTTCTATAAGGCGCAGTTGTTTTTGCACGGAAGGAGCCTGAATATGGCTGTCCACTTTGGAAATGCTATGTAAACTCATTACAATGCTGAAAAGGTATTGGGCAATCCCATCGTGAATTTCGTTGGAAATACGGTTTTGTTCCTCACTTACCAAAAGCCTTCCCCAAAGCCGGTCCCCTTTCATGCGTTCCAGGACTATTCCGCCCAATTCAGCCAGGAAAGCCAGTGACTTTTGTCGCTCAGCCAGATATCCAGCTGCCTCTCTGGTCTGTACATAAGCCAGGATCCCAAAATACTCTGCATTTGATTCAACTGGAACGGCAATTAGCTGCCGGTCATCATCTATAGCCTTTATCAATATAGCCTGCCCCGGCTCTACCTGATTCCACAGAGTATACAAAAGCCTTTGCCAGTCAACATCGCCCTCATCATCAGCAGTCCCGGAAATACATAATATCGTCGGTTCACTCGGTTCAGACTGCTCCATATCCTGGCGAAGGTAACATGCTGCAGGCCGATCACAGAGCTTTGCGGCATAGGAGGCCAGCACCTCGGCTAAATGAGCTCTATCCTCCTGGCTGGAGAATGCCTCCAGGGCCTGGTAAAGAGATGATATGTATTCCAGCGAACGTTCACTTTGCGCGTGGGAAGCAGCCAATTTTTCGTAGGCTATGCCCAAACGGTTGTAAAGAGAACCGGCTACTTGAGCCAGGGAGGTGGTCAGGAAGAAAACAAACAGGGTGCTCGTGTTTTCATATAAAAACGATACCAGCGTTCCGCTGATTCCAGGATATATAGAACTGGCCGAGGTGGCCGAAGCAAGAAACAGGGCCAAAACCAGCCAGCAACGGTATACCGGCAAACATACAGCGGCAATAATGATTGGGTTTAAAGCATACCAGATAAAAGGACTATTCAATCCACCTGTGGGAATTGTCAAAAGTGCAATGCCAATAGTTTCAACAATAATCAACCTGGTAACTGACCAATCATCGTTTTCCTCCCGGCAGCCCGTTTGACTAGAATACAAGTTTTTGGTACGCGGCTGCCAGGTGCTGTAAAGGTTTTGGGCCAGAATAGTCGCAACGAGCATAGTCAGAACCACAACAATTTTAATGTGCATGCGTGCATGCGGTGGACCCGCTAAATAAAAAGCGGAAGTAATAATGAATAATAAATAACGAACAATCAAGATCGAATATCTTAACTGGCCATCCAATCCAGCCCTACTGAGCTGGTTTTTAGGACTTATGGAGGAAAACAAAGGGGCCGCAGCTTTTCTGGCCTTCTTAACCAGGCTTATCTGGTCAGATCTTGCAGTTGCCATTTTCGTCCCTCCCTTAAAATCAAAATGCCTCGCTCAAAATGAACCTTCCTCTTTTTATGGCCAAGGTCCGGAATACGCCTTTTGTGTAATAACAATTTAATACTTTTGCCTACTAAGCGGCTATGCACCGCAGGGAGTAAAAAGGGTGTAATAGATTAGACCAAAAAGTAGTCGCAAACAGTGGCAATTGCCCCTTAATATCCCTTTTGTTCGATACTTTTTCCTTTATCGGAAGTACGCTGCTAATTAGTCCTTTATATATGCAAATATTGTCGACCCAATGATCACCATTGGATCTGTCTCCCGTTATTCAGGCATTTTTTCCTCAATCTCAGTCCATAAGCTGATTAGATAGGTTTACGCCTTTTATCCTAGGACCGTATCCTATTTTAATCTTGTATAAGTACAAACTTGGACGTTTTCTAAAACACCTGTATATTGGGTCTACTAATGCTATGCATCCGAAATGTTTTTTACCTGTATTTTACATTACTGATATCTTTATTAGCTATAAACATATACATATGTCTTTTCGTCTCCATATTATCGGATTTATTTATCGTCTAATCCTTGTTCAGGCTTGTATTTGATGGAAAAATTTTTATTTAAAGCAATCGTCCTTTAGGTCCTATTTACTGTCCTTTTTGTGTTTATATTGTGAATATTTAGTCCATTAGGGCATTAAAAAGGTGTAAATAAAAAACGCCTTCGAAATTTTGGGCGTTTTCAAGGGGTGACTTTGTATAGCCCGACTAAGCCAGTTGCTCGTACCTGATCAAATCAGTCCCGTACAGTAAGGCAATGGCCTCGGAACGGTTTCGCACCCGCAGCTTATGAAAAACATTACGCAAGTGAGTCTTGACTGTTGATTCGGACAGACAAAGGGTTTCCGCAATTTCCTGATTGGAATAGCTTCTGCCCAGCAGCGCTAACACTTCCCTTTCCCGAATAGTCAAAGCCGACATGATCTCAATGCTTCTTTCATTTCCCATGTTGTTATTGTTGGCAGGCCTTGAGCTGACCCTGGGCAGGCACAAAAGCCCGGCCACAGTAATCAATTCAACCGCGTTGACAATCTGCCGGGGCAGTAGACGAAACGGCAAAACTCCGCGCACCCCCTGGTTGATAGACTCCATAATATCATACTGATCAGGGTCATCTACTATAGCCACAGGCAGCAGCATAGGGCATCGGTTTTTAAGCTCCTCCAGCATACCCTGGGTATTCATACTGTCAATCTTGATTACAGCTACATCCGGTTGAAGCCTGACCGCTTCGTCCAGTAGTTTGTCCCGGTCAACACTGGAGATTACCCGGAATATAAAGTTTTCATTAAATGCTACAGATAGGCTTTGACTGTAGCCCGGCTGTTCGCTGCATAACAATACTTTAAATTGACCCATAGTTTAATCCCCCATTGCGAAAAGATTAATCCTATTTAATCCTTTTTTTATATGATAAATGATAAAAAAACAATGCACAATACTTTTTTTTCCATTATTTTCGACCATATATCGTTGTATATACCCTTTATCCGCAATGATATATACCATATGTATATCATTAATGTATTTTTTTAGATGCTTTAGTAACAGTATTTCCCATGTATGCGCAAATATATTTTAAAAGGATGATATTAAAAAAGTCATCCTTCTTTTAGAAAAGGACTAATCCATCGACTAATACTATTGGTCAGGTTCAACAAGGAGTCCATCTGAGTGAAGTGTAAATAGCAAATCTGTTGGGGCTGGCTTCCCTCTCTAAACGCCATAACAGCAGTTCTGGGACAGGATTCGGTAGCCACCATGCCCGTATCCAAATCGACGTTTAGCTCAACGATGTTGGAGGGCCGTATAAAATCGCCGGAAGAAACCTTGCTAATCGCGCCTTGCATAAATCCCTTCCATATAGGACCTGCAGCCGCACTGCCGGTTAAATTTACGTTTCGGTCTTTATCATAACCAACCCACACCGCGCAGCAAGTTTTGCCAGTAAACCCAACAAACCAGGCGTCTTTCCTTTGATCAGTAGTTCCCGTTTTTCCGGCTGTCGTCAAACCCGGCACCGCCAGCGCAGACCCCGTTCCTCCCGGCATCATAACCCCTTTAAGCATATCGGTAATAATATAGGCATTGTCTGGATCAATCGCCTTACTACGATTCGCTTTATTTTCTTCCAGTATTCGGCCATTTCTGTCCACAACCTTGATGATATAGTAAGGTGCACAGTAATAACCTTGATTGGCAAATGCGCAATAGGCAGCGCATAATTCAATAGGGCTAACTTCAGTTGCACCAAGGGGCAGGGACAAAACCGGTTCTATGTGCTCAAAGCCAAACCGCTCAGCCCTTAAGGCAACCTGCTGCGGTCCCAAACGGTAGTTCAACTGCACAGCGATGGTATTGTCAGAGAGCATTAAGGCCTCTTTTAGAGTAAAAGGGCGCCAGTGGTAAGGATTGTCACCATAATCCGAAGGCTTGTAGGGATCAGAGCCCGGAATATCATATTCATATTCCTCACACATAATCATACTGGCCGGTGTATAACCGGAATCCATGGCCAGGGAATACATAAACGGTTTAAAGGTGGATCCTGGTTGACGCCGGGCATATACACGGTTGTAATTGGAACTATTATAGTCACGGCCCCCGACCATGGCCCGGATCTGGCCGGAATCACTATCTAATGCTGTCAATGCAACCTGCAAATCGGCATCTTTGCCCTTCATCCCCGCCGCACAGGCCTGTTCCGCCGCTTTTTGCATATCCAGATCCAGGCTCGTATACACTTTTAAACCTCCCTGGTACACCTGACGCTCGCCGTATTTCTTGCTGAGGTACTCTTGAACCATGGCTACAAAATAGGGTGCATCGCCAGTACGGGATGACGACTGACGGTAGGTCAGTTTTGCATCAATAGCCTCTTGTTTTTGAGCAGTGCTTATCATCCCTTCATCAAGCATTCTCTGTAATACCACAACCTGCCTCTCCTTGGCCGCCTGCGGATTCTGATAGGGATCATAGTGGCTGGGCCAACGCGGCAGACCGGCCAGAAGAGCTGATTCGGCCAGGGTTAATTCGGAAGCGCTTTTTCCGAAAAAGGTTCGAGCCGCGACTTCCACCCCATAGGCACCATGCCCAAAATATATGGTATTACAATAAAGGGCCAGGATTTCGTCTTTACTGAATTTTCGCTCCAATAAGAATGAATAATAAAGTTCCTGTATCTTGCGCGTGAAGGTTCGCTGGTCATTTAAAAACAATTTTTTGGCGGTCTGCTGGGTGATAGTGCTGCCGCCTTCTACGATGGAACCCGCTTTGATATCAGCCACAAGCGCCCTCATAATTCCTTCCAGATCAATTCCATGATGCCGATAAAAGTTTTTATCTTCCACTGCCACAATGGCCTGCCGAAAGCTGGGAGCTATTTCATTTATATATACATTAATGCGGTTTTCGTCGGAAAGGCCTTTAATAGAACGCCCACTGACATCATAGATAACCGATGGTTCAGGTATATCAAGTCCTGGTAGGCTCCAGCTGAAAGCCAGGAGAAGAGGAGCAATCAACGTGACGATTATCCCCCAGGCAGCAATTCGTTTTATTGGTCTTCGCCCATGCATAGCGTTTTTCCCTCCGAATTTCCAATAATTAAGACGCACCTCTTTACCAAATTATTCCCAAAGGCAAACGCTCAAAACCATTTTCTGATATCTTTTTTAGCCCGGCTTAAAAAGTTTTAAGGACGGGCAGGAAAACACGCTGGAGAAATGGAATCTATTTTGGATGTCTCCATACGGGCAGACCTAAATTCGGGCATACTAAGCGAGAGCCGGTTGGTCAAAAATCCTTTAAGATAGGAGGGGTGGGCGGTGATAAAAACCTACTTTTACAATGACGAAGATAAAACCATGTATCACGATGTAGATTTAAACCACAAAGAACAGCTCCTTGCATCGCCCCACAACCTGCTGTGGATCGACCTTTTTGATTGCTCCGCCAGCGAACTACATGAAGTCGGACGAATCTTTGACTTCCATCCACTGGCCCTGGAGGATTGCCTGCAGGAAAGTCCCCGGGCGAAATTGGACCGTTATGACGATTACAACTTTTTCGTTTTCCACGCTCTGAGATATTTTGAGGAAGCGGAAGAAGAAGATGAAATAACCAGTATTGAACTGGATGTGTTCATGGGATCAAATTACCTGGTTACCATCCATCCGGTGGCTCTGGCAGCAGTTGGGAAAGTCGCCCGGGTTTGCCTCAGCAAGGATGAGTATATGCTTATGGGCCCGGAACACCTTCTATATCGAATTGTAGATAATATCGTTGATGACTATTTTCCGATTATGGAGCGTCTCGGTGAACGTATTGACGATCTGGAGGATAATATTTTTACCAAGCGCGGTCAGGAAACCTTTGAGGAGATCCTGGCCCTTAAAACGACCCTGATTCTACTGCGCAAAGTTTTAATTCCCCAAAGGCGGATCTTTAGCAACATAAGCAGCCATTACACTTTCTTTGTCAGTGAAGAAAACGTTCCCTATTTCGAAGATCTGCTGGATCACCTGGATAGTATATTAGACACCGCCAACACGTTTCGTGACTTGGTTACCAGCTCAACTGAAATTTATTACTCCATAATTAATGGACGCACCAGTGAGATAATTACTGTCCTGACAATAATGTCGGTAATAATGATGCCTTTAACGGTGATCACTGGATTTTTTGGCATGAATGTAAACCTTCCTCTGATGCAAAATCCCTGGGCATATGCGATTATATTCACTGGCATGGTGCTGCTTGCCGCAGGTATGCTGGTCTTTTTCAAGCGCCGGTCTTTCATTTAACCCGGTTCTCGTAACTTTTTAGACAATAAATAAGGGGATGACCGCCAGGATCATCCCCTCTCATATTTTCTGAATATTTATTCTATCAAGAGTACTTCACGCAGATATTGCTTATCAGTTCAGCAACATCCTGCACATAGTCCTGGGCCATTTCAATATGTTCATATACCTCGCGCCATTTTATGATTGAAATTGGATCGTTTTCGTGTTGATCAAACAGAGCTGCTACACCGGTTCGATAGAGGCAGTCCTGCTTCTTTTCCAGGCGGCGAATTTCTTCAGTACATTCCATTATTTCTTTAAGGTTTTTTTCTATGTGATTTAATAACTGAAGAGCCTTTTCCTGGAGCTGCAGGGCTTGAAACAGGACATCGACCATTTCCTGGATAGTTGCATCCGGCGGTCCCGCTTTGTACAGGATCATACGGTCAACAATCCCGGTGATGTAATCAAGGGTGGTTGACAGCTTTTGAACCAGCTGGAAGGCATCTTCCCGATCAAATGGCAAAATGAAACTGGTGTTTAACCGCTGAACCAGATCTTCAATAATGTGGTCCCCTTCGTGTTCCATTCCGGTAAGTTTAGCCATTTTAATATCCAGGTCGCTATAGTCAGATACGACTTCTTTAAGGATTTCGCCGCCCCTGACCACCACCCGGGCGCTCTCACTGAGCATGAAAAACAGTTCTTTGTCCTTTCGGCCAAACATGGCACCCAACATGGCGCTCCCCCCTTAAAATAATACAAGTGCATTTTTTCACTATCCCGGCGGAACTTTTTTAGCCCTCTTTTTCAGGGAAGTGCAGTCCTCTTTTCAGCCTTACAATGCTCGCATATAGTCGGGCCGCAAATATTTCTTGTCGTTGGAGGCTATGATCTGCTCAATCATCTGCAGGATTTTGGCCTTGTCACGCGGAAAACGCCCTTTTATAGGAAGGTAGTTGGAGGCATGGTTGCTCCGGAACTCGGTTTCCTGCACGTTTAGATTCTCTATCATTATGCGCATTTCGTCAAGTATTTCAAAGGGCCCGGGAAGCTCAAACTCCCCTTTCTGAACCCTTTTATACATCTGGGTGCGCGGTACGATCATCAAGGTCAAAGCACCTATATAATCGGGATTTATTTCGTTCAAAATTTTAGCGGTATTAATCGCATGATCAACAGCTTTGGGGGTTCTTCCCGCCAGGCCCAATAAAACAGTCACCGACAACAAGATGCCTGCCTGCCTGACCTTTTTCCCGGCTTCTACCATTTCCTCATAGGTGACTCCCTTGCGAATCTCCTTTAGAAGCTCCGGGTCCCCGGTTTCAACACCCAGATAAGCAATGTTTAAGCCCGCATCACGCAAAGACTTTAAATCATCGACGCTTTTGTCAAGAATGCTGCTGGGGCTGGCATAAACACCAACATGATGAAGACTTGGGAAAGCGTTATAAAGTTCTTTTAATATTTCCAAAAGGTCGTTAGTGTCCAGGGCCAGCGCATCTCCATCACATAAAAAAACTTTCTCCAAATCGCCGTAGTACAGGCGGGCCATGCGAATATCGGCCTTGATCTCATCCAAGCCACGCACCCGGAACTTTTTGTCCTTATACATTCCACAGAAGGTACACTGGTTGTGGGTACAGCCAACCGTGCACTGAAGCAGGTAGCTTCTCGCTTCACTGGGTGGTCGATAAATATTTCCTTCATAGCGCATAATTAACACCTTCTTTTAGGATCGGATAGTAAATGTCTAACATTTTATAATTTATATTCTTGCCATAAAAAAAGCGATACAGTTCAAAATAAATAAGGGTGCGAGTAGAAGGAGGTTTTGGTTTTGGCTAGAAAAAGAGGTATCATGTCAGATGAGCTTAAATACGAAATCGCCCGAGAACTCGGTGTTGACCATATAGTGGCAACCGAAGGCTGGGGCGGCGTATCGTCTCGAAACTGCGGAAACCTGGTTGCCAAAGCCATTGAAATGGCTGAAAGGAACCTATCTAACCAACGATAACTGCAAAGGCTCGCACCGTTTGCCGGGAGACTATCCCGGCAAATTTTTATTCTATAATCATACTTATGACAGCCCGGCTTGGCAAGCAATTTTTTAGATAAAAAAAGATCAAGTAGTACCGTCTTTATCCTTTTTACGGGTTAAAAAACTGCTTATCCAAAACAACATGAGAACAAAAAAGCTGGCAGCCACGGTAACATGTTTTAATCCGCTGCCAACCAGTATGCCCATAATCGCGGTGACCCATAGTCCTGCCGCGCCGGAGAGACCACGGACCTTGCCTTTTTCGTTAACCCAAATAAAACCAGCCCCTAAAAACCCCAGGGCGGCAACTACCTGAGCCGCAAGGCGTCCCGGGTCTGCTGCCCAGGGATTATCCAGAGCCGTAAAAAATTCAGTCGATACAACCGACACCAAGGCGGCTCCCATAGCAATCAGCGCATAGGTTCTCACATCTTCGCGACGCGCCCCCATGAGACCCATGAGCACGCCTATGAACCCCGCCAGGCAAATGCGAAAAACAAACAACCAGGTCATTGGCTACAAAACTCTGTAATTGGGAGCTTCCTTGGTTATCGAAATATCATGTGGATGGCTCTCAATCAGGCCCGCATTAGAAATTCTCACGAATTTGGTCCTGGTTTTCATATCGGCCAGGTTTCCTACCCCACAGTAACCCATGCCGGCTTTGAGACCGCCCACCAGCTGAAAGATAGTCTCTGCTACATAACCTTTGTAAGGAACCCGCCCCTCAATGCCCTCGGGAACCAACTTGGTTGCACCTTCCTGAAAATAGCGGTCACTGCTGCCCTGCTGCATTGCATCCAAGGAACCCATACCGCGATAAACTTTGTAACTGCGTCCCTGAAGAATAACTATTTCCCCTGGACTTTCTTCGGTGCCAGCCAGCAGGTTGCCCAGCATAACGACGTCGGCGCCCGCAGCAATAGCCTTGGCTATATCTCCTGAATACTTTACTCCACCATCCGAGATAATGGGTATTCCGTTTTTACGCGCCACTTCAACGCAGTCTACTACAGCGGTTATCTGCGGAACGCCAATACCTGCCACTACCCTGGTGGTGCAGATTGATCCAGCCCCGATGCCAACTTTAACGGCATCTGCCCCAGCCTTGATCAATGCTTCGGTGGCTTCGCCGGTCGCCACGTTTCCGGCGATAAGTTCCAGGTTAGGAAAGCGTTGTTTGATGGCAGCCACCATATCAATGACATCCTGGTTGTGCCCGTGGGCGGTGTCTACTACCAGAACATCCACACCTGCCTTGATCAGGGCCTGGACCCGATCAAAGGTATCGTGACCGACGCCTACCGCTGCTCCCACCAGCAACCGGCCCCGGCTGTCCTTGGCTGAGTTCGGGTATTTGTAGGTCTTCTCAATATCTTTAATGGTGATAAGACCCATTAATTTATTGGTTTCATCGACCAGGGGCAGTTTTTCAATCTTATGCTGGCGCAGGATTTCCATAGCATCATCCATACTGGTTCCCACTGGAGCGGTTACCAGGCTGCGGCTGGTCATTACATTTTTAATCGGCTGATCGAAGTTGGTTTCGAAGCGGATGTCCCGATTGGTTATAATACCAACCAGTTTACCCTCTTGGGTTACCGGAACCCCGGAAATGTGGTAGTGCTCCATAATATCAAGAGCATCTTTGATTTTATTATCCGGAGCCAGGGAAAAGGGATCGGTAATTACGCCATGTTCGCTGCGTTTTACCCGGTCCACCATGCGGGCTTGTTCTTCAATGGACATGTTTTTGTGTATGATTCCTATTCCGCCTTCGCGAGCTACGGCAATGGCCATACGCGTTTCGGTTACTGTATCCATTCCGGCACTCATTATGGGAATGCTAAGCTTAATATTGCGGGTCAACTGGGTAGTGACGTCCACATCTTTCGGTAGGATCTGAGAATGCCCGGGGACCAGGAGTACATCATCAAAGGTAAGCCCTTCCTTAGCAAATCTATCTGACATAGGATGTCCTCCTTTTATGAATTTAGATTATATTAGCCCATTTGGCCCCCGTTTTCAACCCGGTAACCCTATTTCTGAATCGGTATGTTTAAATTAATCACCTCCCATTACTGATGCCACCCCGTAATGCTGAAAATGTTCCAATAAACTGGTTACGGTCTCTTCACTAACTTCAAAACGCTGTGCCATTGCTGTTGTACTTAAATCCTGTTTAAAGGCCCAAATCAATTCCTCAAAATTAATTCCCGCCTCCCGGCTCATCTCCTCCAGGGATGGAATGCGGCTCCAGGGAGGGAAACGCCCTTTATCATCCATATTTACACCTCCTTAACAAGCAAGTGGGTTTATTTTTCCCTGAGCTTGCTGGATTAATCAGTATGAACCTAATACATTGCTTCATTTATCAACCAATTAAGTTATTGTTCAATAAATACGATATTTATAATCAGGTAGAATTATCTGTAAATTAAGGTTTATCTTTGGAAGGAGCAGTATCATGAAAAACCCCCTGAAATTTTTAGCCTTAACGATAGCCCTGACATTGGTACTTTTTCCGGCAATGCCGACCTTGGCCGCTGATCCATCAGATCCGCCCGGGGTAAATCACATAACTGTTACCAACAACGCAGGGATGCCGGACACCGTAAAAGTGGTCAACCTGCAACCAGGAGATATTGTTAAAGTATTCACAGCAGATTTAAGCGACAAGCTAGGCCAGGCAACCGCTATCTCACGGAGTGTTACCATAAAAATACCGCAGATCGGCGAGAGTGATGGAATTATACAAGTAACTGTAACCAGTAGAGGGAAAACTGAAAGCAGCCCAACAGAAATATCCTTTGTTGGGGAGCCTCAGTCAAATACTCCGGCGCCAGGCGATATCATTATAACCAACAATGCTGGAAGATCGGATACGGTTAAGGTGGTTAACCTGTTATCCGGGGATATTGTAATAGTATACAACCCAGATTTAAGCCAAACACTGGGACAGGCCAAAGTGGCCACCGGCTCTTCCAGTACTATTATTAAGATAGCGCAACTCGGCACGGATACAGGCAAAATAAGGGTGAGTGTAACCAGTAAAGGCATGCGTGAAAGCGTTCCAACTGACGAGATACAATATGCTGCTGAAGCAAGCTCCAGTGCGCCCGATCCTGCTAATATAACTGTGGTAAACAATGCCGGCCAACCTGATACGGTAACGGTGGCCGGGATAAGCTCAGGCACCGTTGTAAAGGTATACCCGGACGCCATCTCTGCTATCCCATTGGGTAAAGCGACTGTGCCCACCGGGGCATCCAGTGTCACCGTCCGCATTAATCAACTAGGAGCCGGGGTCGGTTCTGTATTCGTTTCAGTAACCAGTCCCGGTGCAGCTGAGAGCGGTCGAACGGAAAAGGCCTACGAAGCAGAAGCTAAGTCCACTGCCCCCGCTGTGGATGCCATATCGATTAACAACTTTGCCGGAGCCTCAGATACGATAACCGTAACCGGTACCGAAGGAGACCGGATAAAAGTTTATTCGAATGTCGGCTTAACCATACTGTTGGGCCAGGCAACGATTGCCAAGGGAGCCGCTTCCGCAACCGTAACCGTCTCTCAACTGGGGGCGGCAGGCGGGAGCGTATGGGTGACTATAAGCAGTACCGGCAAGGCCGAAAGTGATTCGACTGAAAAAGCCTATGCTCCTGAAGCCAAGTCCACCGCTCCCGATGCCGGGGCCATAACTGTTGTCAACAATGCCGGAGCCTCAGATACAGTCACAGTTGCATCTGCTGAAGGGGATCTGATAAAAGTATATTCAGACCCGGGTTTGACCGGCCTTCTAGGGCAGAGCACTGTGGCCAAGGGCGCCACCACAGCCAAGGTCAGCATTGCTCAATTGGGTAAAGCGGCTGGGACAGTATATGTAACGGTAAGCAGTCCCGGCCAAGCCCAGAGTGATCCAACATCCAAAAACTATGATGCTGAACCTCAATCCACTGAGCCAGATGCCGCCAATATTACTATTGTCAACAATGCCGGGACCTTGGACACGGTAAAAGTTACAGGCGCCGAAGGCGAACTAG
Source organism: Syntrophomonas sp. (assembly GCA_039679855.1). Classification (GTDB taxonomy): domain Bacteria; phylum Bacillota; class Syntrophomonadia; order Syntrophomonadales; family Syntrophomonadaceae; genus UBA5314. The sequence continues at coordinate 59,436 of JBDKUE010000065.1, read as the reverse complement.
TAAAAGTATATGCGAATGTCGGTTTGAGCACTTTGCTGGGACAGGCAACTATTGCCAAAGGCGCCACCAGTGCAACGATAAACATTCGGCAGCTTCCCGAAAGCGGGGTTGTATATGTTACCATAACCAGCACTGGCAAATGCGAGAGCAATGGAACTTTGAAGGCCTTCAGTGAGGAGATTGATTCACCCGCACCGGCCGCTGATGACATAACTGTTACCAATAACGCAGGCCTACCGGATACAGTAAAGGTCAATTATCTCGACCCTGGAGACACCGTAAAGGTCTACGCTACAGCAGCAGCTACAAGGGTTTGGGGTCAGGCAACAGTAGCCAAAGACGCCGACAGCGTAACCATAAACTTTAAACAGTTGGGTGGCGCTGGAGGAACTATATACGTTAGCCTCAGTAAAAGCGGTATGTTGGAAAGCGATCGGACGGCAAAGCTTTTTGCAGAGGAAACAAAGTCATCAGCCCTTGATGCAGACGACATTACGGTTGTCAATAATGCAGGCATTGCCGGCCAGGTTACAGTCTCAAATCTTCAATCTGGTGATACTGTTTCAGTTTACGAAGACGCCAAACTGGCTACCTTACTTGGGCAGGCAACTGTTGCCAAAGATGCTACGACCATCCAGGTAAGTGTTCAAGATCTGTCTTCTTCAGGTGGATTGATTTATGTAACGGTAACCAAAATCGGCCTACTGGAAAGTGATGCAACTGAGAAGAGCTTTGATGCCCAAACAGAGTCCTCACTGCTTGACCCTGACAACATCCTTATAATAAACAATACCGGAGCAGACCTGGTCATAGTCTACGGATTAGATCCAGGAGATGTGGTTAAAGTCTATCAGGATGCAGACTCAACCAAGGCAATTGGTTCAGCGACGGTCGCCTCCAAACAGAGCCAGGTTATTATAACTATCTCACAACTTGGCGCTGACAGTGGAAGCGTTTTCCTCACCTATTCCGCATTCGGTAAACTGGAGAGTAACAGGGTCGAAAAGAGCTTTGCCTCAGAATAATATTGGCTTGATTATGTAAAACAAAAGGGGAGAATCTGTTACCTTTGGAAAGGAACGCATTCTCCCCCTTTTATTTTGGGGTCATAATCCCTAAATAGAGCTGTTCTTTAAACGCATATGATTGGAGTCTAGATCGACAACGATAACTTCACGCCCTACCTTTTTTACGGCCTCCCAGGGAATCACCATCTTCTGCCGGTCAGTCCAGAAGTTCAGGGCATTGCCCCGGTTGGGCAGTATAATCGAAATAATCTGCCCGCTTTCAGCATCAACCAGCATATCTGATTCACCGACCGTACCCATCCTCATTCCATCGAAGATGTTGATCATCTCTTTGCCAGTCAGTTCGTAGAGACGCAAAGCCATCCCCCTCTCAAAAACGCCATCAGCGTCCGGTATGACCGAAGCCGCCCTCTCCCCGGATGGTTTCGTCCAGTGAATCAAATTCACAGATTTCGCCGCGGCATACCGGGGCCAGGATCATCTGGGCAATTCTCTCTCCTCGTTTTAATATATAATCTTTGTCCCCCAGATTTATTACTATGACTTTTATTTCTCCCCGGTAATCGCTGTCAATGGTGCCCGGTGTGTTTAGAAGGGTTATGCCATACTGCATGGCCAGGCCGCTGCGGGGTCTTACCTGGGCTTCAATACCAGGTGGCAGGGCTATAGCCAGTCCAGTTGGCACAAGGGCTCGACCTCCAACCGGCAGTATAAGGTCCTCCTGGTTGGCGGCGTATAGATCCATACCAGCCGCTCCCGGAGTCATGTAGGCAGGCAGTGGCAGATCGGCACTATGCAGCCTTTTGATCGGCACCTTAATTTCCATTCCCCATTCTCCCTCAAGAGTTATTTCGCGGTCCTGGCCAGGGGTCTCCACCAGCGGCTGAACTCCTGCTCAACACTGGGCAAAATTTCAGCCGAGCCAATCGCTGCCATAGACAGTTCCTGCTCGGCCAGCATCTTTTTAGCTAAATTCAGCACCATATCCTGCCGAACTGCCAAAATACGCTCAATGCTTTCCTCCAGGTCTACTACTTTGCCATACATAAGCACTGATTTACCCAGACGGGTCATACGGTTGATAACGCTCTCCAAACCCAGGTACATACTGGATTTGATCAGGTGCTGAGTCCTTACAATTTCCTCACCGCTGACTCCCTGGCTTATAAAACGCTCCAGTTCTTTATGCAGCTCTTCAAAAAACCTTCCCACCTTATTGGGGCCTGTCCCCACAAAAACGGCAAAGGAACCGGTGTCACTGTAATTAGACGGCGCCGAGTATACCGCGTAGGCCAGGCCTTGTTCTTCACGAATACTCTGGAAAAGTCGTGAACTGATCCCGCCCCCCAGAATGCTGTTCAAGACATTCAAGGTAAAGCGGCTTTCATCGTGATAGGAAAGGCCCGCCACCCCAAGACAGATCTGCACCTGTTCAGTTTCCTTATCCACCATTTGCATGAAAGGAACGTAAGGCTGCGGCTGTTCCAGCACAAAGGCAACCTTCTCCCGGGAACGGCTGGCCAGGTAGGCATCTACTTTTTCCTTGATCCTCTCCGGGTCAACATTGCCGGCAATGGCTATGACCAGGTTGGAAGGTTGATAGCAATAGCGATAAAAAGAGTAGATCTCATCCCGGTCGAAACTGGATACCGAATCAAGAGTACCCAAAATCGGGCCGCCCATGCTGTTGCCCCGCCACAACTGGTTCATAAATACATCGTGAATGAGTTCATCCGGAGCATCTTCATACATATTGATCTCTTCGCTTACAACATCCTTTTCGGTCGCAAAATCTTTACCCGCAAAGCTTGAATTAAAAAGCATGTCAAAGACAATTTCCATGGCTTTATAGATATCCTCATCCAGGGTGCGCGCATAGAGGCAGGTGTATTCCTTAGAAGTAAAGGCATTAAGCTGTCCGCCCATACTTTCAAAGCTCTCAGCTATTTGCCTGGCGCTTCTTTTTTCAGTGCCCTTGAACAGCATGTGTTCAATAAAATGACTGGCTCCGGCCAGGTGAGGTTTTTCGTGCCGCGAGCCTACTCCCACAAACAGCCCTATGGCAGCCGATTTGACATGGGGGATGGCCTCAACCACCAATCTTGCCTTGGAATCCAAATCCCAATACCTTATCATCCCTATTCCTCCAATAACAACATGCTTTATTCTATTCTTTGCCCGCCCTGATAATCCTTTTCCAGTTGATAAATTCCTGCCACAGCTGTTCAGATAAAGACGGCGGTTTTCTAATATCGTTTCCTGCTATCAGGTTAACCCGTTTCAGGAGTTTTCCTCCAGAATATACTTCCAAATAGCCTACTTTATCCCCCTTGTTAACCTTGCCCAAGCCGGTAAAATGCAGCCTGGCCTTTTTTTCTATAACAGCCGCCTGATTCCCCTGCCATACCTGCAATGCTTCCGCCGGGTAGACCGACAGAATGGCCGGTTCGTTGTCCGTCGTCACCAGATCACCCCAGGGGACTGAATCGTCAACGATCTTTACATTCTGCATGCTTTTAAAGCCGTAGTCCAACAGGCGCGTGCAGTCTTTGGCCCGATCACCGGACTTAAGCACCACCGCGATCAATTCCCGGCCCTGGCGGCGGGCTGATCCGACCAGGCATTTGCCGGCTGCATCGGTTGTTCCGGTTTTGACTCCATTGGCCCCGGGATAGGTATCCAAAAGGCTATTGGTATTATATATTATGTAAGGCTGAGAGTATCCCGGGTGTTTAAAATCGGCTCGATTGGTGCCTACCATGTCGCGAAAGGTGCTCCGACCCATGGCATAGCAGCTTATTATGGCCAGGTCGTATGCGGTGCTGTAGGCTTCGTGAGCAGGCAATCCCGATGCATTTACAAAACGGGTATGGAAGGCACCCAGGCAAAATGCTTTCATAGTCATCAGGTGGCCAAAAAGCTGTTCATCGCCTGCTACATGTTCTGCCAGGACCACTGCAGCATCATTGGCGGATTTGATGAGGGCTGCTTTTAACAACTCGTTTACGCTGAGCTCCTGCCCGGCTTTAAGGCCGATGGTATACTCGGCGGTTTGATCGGCATGCTGGCTTACCCGCGCAATTTCCCCGGTTTGACAGTATTCCAGGGCCAAAATGGCGGTCATAATCTTGGTAGTGCTGGCCACCGGCCGCGGTGAGTCGGCATTTTTCATCAGCAAGACCTGGCCGGAGCCGCCATCCATCAGGCAGTAATAGGAACTGGAAACGTCCGGGGATACGGCAAAAACCGGCTTTTCCTTGGCGACCTGGAAAAGAAGCATTATAGTTACGGTTAAGATAAAAACCGCTTTGTTCAATTGGGAGCCTCATTCGGCTTTTTTACTACAATCTGTTCGATGGGCAGTATTTGAAAACCTTCTTCTTGAAGCCGTTGAATTAGGGTTGGCAGTGCTTTTACAGTGGGTTCGGTAGGGTGCATCAAAATAATGGAATCATTTTGCACCTTGTTCATAACCCGTTTTACGATCACGTCGGGGCTGGGCCGCTGCCAGTCAATGGTGTCAACCGTCCACATGACCAGGTCATAGTCTATGCTGCTCACCCCCTGCATAATCTGGCGGTTTTGCTCACCGTAGGGTGATGCAAAAAAACTGGTACGCTGGCCAATTATGTCGTAAACCACCTCTTCCGCTTTTTTTATTTCGGCTGCAACTTGCACGGGTGACAACGCGGCAAAATGCAAATGTTTGTAGCCATGGTTCTGAATGCTATGCCCTTGCGCAAATATATTTTGCAGTACTTCCGGATTCTTTTGGGCCCAAGAGCCAGTTACAAAGAATGTGGCTTTAGCCCCTGCTTTATTCATTTCCTCCAGCATAACCGGAATGTATTCCTCTCCCCAGTCCACGTTTATAGTGATGGCCACCGCTTTTTGCCCGCTGTTTCCCTGGTAAATGGGTTGATTGCTGATAGCGGCAGGCTCCGCTGGTTTGGGCCTTAGCTGATAATAGCCCGCAATCCCCACCAGTAGTACTAATAAGGCCAGGGCGGCCAGCAGGCCGCGCCGCGGCAGGAAAACTGTCCTCATCCCGCTCCCTCCTTGGTAGTTAGCTTGATTATCTGTTGGGGACTTTTCGACATCTCCTACATGTCTATTCGCGTGCCTAAAAGGCTATTCGTACTACTTTAAAGCCATACATTTTGCTTAAAAATACAAATAAACCGAGCCAGCTCGGTTTACTTGGATAGGTTTCTTTAGTTGGAATAAATAATTTTAAGTTGGCTCTTTGGTAGAATTTTTGAGAACCGCTTTGCGGGAAAGGTTTACCCGTCCCTGCCGGTCAATCTCTGTAACTTTGACCAGGATTTGGTCTCCCAGGTTAACTACATCGGTAACCTTGTTTACCCGGTTTTCAGCCAGCTGGGAAATGTGCACCATTCCTTCTTTGCCGTTGGAACCCAAAACCCCGGGGATAATTTCCACAAAGGCTCCAAATTCCATGATCCTTTTTACAGTACCCATATAGGTTTTACCCACTTCTACCTCGGCTACTATAGAATCTATCAGCGCCTTGGCTTTTAAGGCTGCATCATGATCGGTTGCCATAATAAACAGGCTGCCATCGTCTTCAATATCGATTTTACAGCCGGTCTCATCCACGATCTTGTGGATGACCTTGCCGCCCGGTCCAATGACCTCACGGATCTTATCGGGGTGAATCTGCATCCTTAACAGCCGGGGAGCATACGGAGACAGTTCCTGATTGGGCTCTTTGATGGCCTCCATCATCTTTTCCATAATGAACATGCGGCCTTCACGAGCCTGCTTCAAGGCAGCCTCAACGATTTCCCGGTTTACCCCGGTAATCTTGATATCCATTTGTACGGCGGTAACACCTTTTTCAGTGCCGGCCAGCTTGAAATCCATATCCCCCAGGGCATCTTCTATACCTTGAATGTCACTCAAGATGGCAAATCCATTGTCCCCTTTCACCAGGCCCATAGCTATGCCTGATACGGGGCGCTTTATGGGAACACCGGCATGCATTAAAGACAAGGAGCTTCCGCAGACGCTACCCATGGAACTCGAACCGTTAGACTCAAGGACTTCCGAAACAACTCGAATGGTGTAGGGAAACTCTTCTTCACTGGGCAGAACCGCCAGCAAAGCCCTTTCAGCCAGAGCGCCGTGGCCTATTTCCCTTCTCCCCGGACCCCGCATAGGCTTAACTTCCCCGGTGCTGTAGGGAGGGAAATTGTAATGATGAATGTAGCGTTTTCTGTTTTCAATGCCCAGGCCGTCCAGTAGCTGGTCCTCGCTTAATCCTCCCAGAGTCGTGACCGATAAAACCTGGGTCTGTCCCCGGGTAAACAAGCCTGAACCATGAGGCCGGGGCAGAAATCCCACCTCACAACTGATGGGCCTGATCTCGGTGAGACTGCGACCGTCTACCCGGTCGCCTTGCTCCAGGATCATCTTACGAACCACTTCTTTGAGCATCTTGTCCAGGAGAGCACCGATGAGCTTCATGTCATCCGGGTACGTTTCGGTGAAATGTTCCAGAATTTCAGCTTTGGCCTCATCCATCTGGGTTTCCCGGGCCTTTTTGTCCGGATTGCAAACCGCAGCTTCCAATTGGGGTAGACTGTACTGGCGGACTTCCTCTTCTATGGCCGGATCCAGGGACACTAGCTGTACTTCCACTTTGGGCTGACCCAATTCCGCATAGATGGTTTCTTGAAATTCTACGATCTTTTTAATTTCATCGTGGGCGAAAAAGATAGCTTCCAGCATGGTCTCCTCCGGCACTTCGTGGGCGCTACCTTCCACCATCATGATGGCTTCTTTTGTGCCTGCCACCACCACATGCATCTCGCTTTTCTGGTATTGTTCCACCGTCGGATTAATGACCAGTTGTCCATCGACTCTTCCCACCACAACTGCGGCGACCGGACCGGCAAAGGGAATGTTAGAGACTCCCAGAGCTACGGAGGCCCCAATGGTGGCAGTCACGTCTGGAGCATTATCTTTATCCACAGACATAATTGTAGCCACTACATGCAGATCGGCTTTGTAGCCTTTGGGAAATAAAGGGCGGATGGGCCTGTCTAACTGACGTGCTGACAGGGTGGCAATCTCCGTGGCCCGTCCTTCGCGTTTGATAAAACCGCCCGGAATTTTGCCTATCGAATACTGCTTTTCCTCATAATCCACGGTCAGGGGGAAGAAATCCAGCCCTTCCCGGGCCTTGGCCGCAGTGGCGGTCACCAGCACGACGGTGTCCCCATATCTGACCAGGGCGGAACCATTGGCCTGTTTGGCTACTTGCCCCACTTCGATGATCAACGGCCTTCCGGCAATTTCTGTCTGATACTTGCGTACTATAGCTATTCCTCCTTTCGGATAATAATAAAAGTTAAAGAGCGGGCTACCGCTCTTTACCTGCGCAAACCGAGTCGCGTAACGATGGTCCGGTAACGCTCGAAATCTTTCTTTTTTAAATAATCCAGAAGAGAGCGGCGCTGACCGACCATTTTTAACAGTCCCCGCCGGGAATGGTGATCCTTTTTATTTGCCTTGAGATGTTCATTTAAATAGTTAATTCTATTAGTAAGAATCGCTATTTGAACTTCCGGAGATCCGGTATCGTTCTCATGGATCTGGAATTCCTTAATGAGTTCTCCCTTTTTCTCGTTAGTTAAAGCCAAAACTTCACCTCCTCACACTATAATCGCCACCAACCAAGGTTAGCGTCGGTGAAAATCGCTAATCCTAGCCCGTGGTTCCAAAAAGCCTGGCTGGTTGCCAGGTGCGGTCTGATCCTGTCAAGAACCGCTATTAAATATCGGGTCAACTGCAGCTTCCCTGCCTCACATGGAAGAGCTTGTTATTCTATATTCTCCCAAGGCTGGAGCGCTTTTATACTTTTCCCGATAACAAGGTACATTGTAGCATATTCGGCGAGTATATGTAAACGAAGGAATTAGAGCCCTGGCAACGGCTGGCCTGGCAGGTAATCCCGGGCCGCATCCCGGTCTGCCCCAATCTGAGCCTTCAGTTCTTCAATGCTGCCGAATTTCCTCTCATCCCGTAACTTTCTATAGAAACTCAATCCCAGGATTTCTCCATAGAGGTCTCCTTGAAAATCGATAAGATGCGCTTCGATGGAAATAGCGTCACCACTCAAAAAGGTCGGCACATTGCCTATATTAACGACCGCTGGCAGCCACTCTCCTTTATGCCTTACCCTGGCCGCATATACTCCTTTGCCAGGTACAATTACGTCCTCATCCACCTGAAGGTTGGCGGTTGGGAAACCCAGGAGCGACGCACCGCGGCGATCCCCTTTTACCACCCGGCCTTCCACAAGCGGGTAATGGCACAGCATTTCCTTGGCTTTGTCAATGGCCCCCTGCTCCAGGTAACGGCGAATCAGGGTGCTGGACACCACTTCATCTTCAACCCTGACCGGGGATATAATGTGAACCTTAAAACCATATCCCTCCCCCAGGGCTTGCAGCATTTCAGGAGTCCCTGCTCCACGATGGCCAAAGGAATAATTGAAGCCTATAAAAGCTTCTTTAATATGCAGTAGGTCCACCAACACCCGTTTAACAAATTCCTCGGGCGTCCAGCGGGCCATTTCCAGGCTAAAAGAGTTATAAATAAGCAAATCCATGCCCAGATTTTTCAACAACTCGGCCTTCTGTTCGGCAGTTACCAGCATTTTGGGGGCCCGCTCCGGAAAAAGCACCTTGGAGGGGTGCGGCTCAAATATAAAAGCAGCGGCCGTGCCATCGTCCTGGCGGGCCCGGTTAAGAAGCGTTGTGATCAGTTTCTTATGCCCCTGGTGCACCCCGTCAAAATTACCCAGGGCCAGGAAAAGAGGTTTTCCTGAAGGTATGTAATTGTCGGCTTCTCTGATTACCTGCATCGGCGGTATCACTCCTAGATCAATAATCTTATAGGATGGAGCCAGGTCCCAGCCGAATTTTCAAGCTCGGCCATCCCCAAAAAGCGATGGTCGGCAAAATAGACTCTCACCCGGCCTGTTAAAGGAACTTCCCCCAGTTCTATAGCCCTACCGTTCCTCCATAAGGATTCCACCTGCTCCGGTATGATGACTTCCGGTAAACTGCCCAGCGGGAAATCGGGCGGAAGTAGATAGGTGCTTAAGTCCTGATTCTCCAACTGCTCTAATGAAACAGATTGGATTATGTCAAATGGTCCTGAGCGAAGCCGCACCAGTTGGCTTAGCACTGCGCCAGTACCTAGTTTTTCACCGATATCATGACCGAGGGTTCTTATGTAAGTACCCCGGGAACACAAGACTTTAATGGTTATTTGGGGCCAGGGAGCAGAATCTTCCACTCTCAAAAGCTCCAAACGGTCTATTTCAATTTCCCGGGCTGTACGCTCCACCACCATCCCCTGTCGGGCCAGCTCATAGAGCCTCTTACCCTGGTGGTGTACTGCTGAATACATAGGCGGAACCTGCAGGCTTACTCCCAGAAAGGATTGCAGCACTTCTTTAAGCTGTTTGGGAGTAAAGCGAGTGCTTCCACTGCTCTCGACCTTGCCCCAGATATCCTGGGTGTCTGATGTGGCTCCCAGGAAAAACGCGGCCTGGTATTCCTTGCGCTGGTCTTCTATATATTGCAGGAATTTGTTGGCCTGTCCCAGAGCTACAGGTAAGACACCGGTAGCCATAGGATCAAGGGTCCCTAGATGCCCGATCTTGTATTTCCGGGGCAGACGCCTCTTAATTACCCGTACTACATCAAAAGAAGTCAAGCCGGGCGGTTTGTTGATATTTAGAAAGCCGTCCAAGCTCTATATCACTTCCTCGATAGCGTCAAAGACCGTTTTTTGTACTTCATGAAGCGTTCCTGGCCAACGCGCACCGGCTGCCTGTCGGTGTCCTCCTCCGCCAAATTGCTGGGCCAGAGCAGCAACGTCTACCCGCCCTTTGGAACGCAAACCGATCTTTATGGTTCCGGGGCTTATCTCGCGCAATAGAACACCCACTTCTACACCCTCAATCATGCGTGTATAGTTTATTAAACCCTCTGGATTAAGGTCCAGTGCGTCAATTTTCTCAAGATCGGCATAGGGCAGGAGCATACAGGCTATGCGTCCGTCAGGGCTGAAGTTCAGGTGCTGCAGAGCCAAATGCAGAAGATACATCTCTTTCCGGTTCTTGGATTCGAAGAGATTGATCCGAGCTGAGTTGACATCGACCCCTGTTTCCAAAAACAGGGCAGCCGTATGCAAGGTTTGACTGGTGGTGTTGCCGTTTAAGAATCCCCCGGTATCCATGAGCAGGGCAGCATAAAGGGCTTCAGCAATCTCCGGCTTCAGGGTGACATTCAAAGCCTGAAGAAGCTCGGCAATAATCTCGCCGGTGGCTGCGGCATGAGGGTCTACATAATTGTAATGGGCAAACATATCGTTGGTTGGGTGATGATCAATATTAATGGTGGCAACCGTCAAACCGGCTGTCCATTCTCTAATGTTATCATGAATCCTTCCCAAGTCGGAACAATCCAGATAGATCAACCCGGAGAAGTCCATAGAAATTTGCTCCAGGGGTTTGAATAATTCAATTCCCTGGAGATAAAGATAATTATGGGGAAGGGGTTCCGCCTGTAAGATTTGAACTCTTTTACCCAGTTCTTTAAGGCCCAGGGCCAGGCCCAGTAAAGACCCTATACAATCTCCATCGGGGAGCATATGCCCCAATAAAAGCCAGTCGTCCTGGGAATTAAGCTCTTGCGCGATTTCACCAATGCTATTCATCATTCCCCTTCTCGCCCTTGTTTTCACTCAGTTCCTGAAGCAGTGTGGAAATACGTATACCATGCTCAATCGATTTATCCAGGCGAAACTCCAGTTCAGGGAAATGCCTGACTGCAAATTCCCTGGCCAGCTCACTGCGGATATGGCCCTTGGCCTTCTGCAAAGCCCGCATAATCTCTTCCTGGCGCTGCTCCTCAGCCAAAATGCTGAAGTTGACCCGGGCATGACCCAGGTCATTGGAAACGTCAACCCGGGTGATAGATACGGTGCTAAAGTCAATACGGGGATCCTTGATATCTTCCTGCAGAATCCTTGCCATACTTCGCTTGATTTCAACTGCCATTCTATCCTGACGGCGCTTGTTCATTCGCCATCCCCCATTTCAACTGTCATTTAAGTCTATAGATGTCTGGGCACTTCTTCCATGGTAAACGCTTCGATAACGTCGCCTTCTTTGATGTCGTTAAAGTTGCTTATGCCCATTCCACATTCATAGTTTTCTACAACTTCTTTGACGTCATCCTTAAAGCGCCTTAAGGAATCCAGTTTGCCCTCAAATACGATTACTCCGTCCCTCAAGATACGTACATTGGCGTTTCGCTGGATTTTACCATCCAGTACATAACAGCCGCCCACCGCACCGACATTGGGAACCCTGAAAACCTGGCGCACTTCGGCACGGCCCATGTATTTTTCCTTGTATTCGGGATCTAGCAAACCAACCATGGCTTTCTTGACATCATCAATCGCTTCATAAATAACCCTATAGAGCCGTACGTCAATGTTTTCATCTTCGGCATATTTTCGGGCTTTGCTGTCCGGTCTGACATTAAACCCGATGATTATGGCGTTGGAAGCCGACGCCAGCATAACATCAGTCTCGGTTACCGCACCAACTGCCGAGTGAATTACATTCACCTTGACCTCATCGGTGCTCAAACGGACCAGTGACTGAACGAGGGCTTCGATGGATCCCTGTACATCTCCTTTTATAATCAGGTTCAAATCCTTGGCATCAGCTTCCTTCATTTGACGGAAGAAGTCGTCCAGGGATATTCGGCTATTCTGCTTTTGTTCTTCGATCTTCTTTTCATTGGCTCTCATGGTGGTCACAGCTTTGGCCGTTTTTTCGTCGCAGGCCTGCACTTTGCTGCCCGCTTCGGGAACCCCGCTCCAACCGGTTATTTCAACCGGCATGGAGGGTTGGGCTTTGTCAACCCGGCGCCCCCGGTAGTCGGTCATAGCCCTGACTTTGCACCAGGCTACGCCGGCCAGCAGATAGTCTCCTATTTTTAAAGTCCCTTTCTGGACCAGAACGGTTGATATAGCCCCCCGGCCTTTGTCCAGTTCTCCTTCAATAACCACCCCTTCGGCAGGACGGTCGGGATTGGCCTTAATGTCATTCATTTCGGCCAGCAATAAGATCATTTCCAAGAGCGTTTCAATTCCCTCGCCCGATTTGGCCGAAACTGGAGCGAATATGATATCTCCGCCCCATTCCTCGGCGAGTATACCGTGCTCGGTGAGCTGGCGCATAACCTTTTCCGGGTTGGCGTCCGGTTTGTCGATTTTATTTACTGCCACCAGGAAAGGAACCTTGGCTGCACGAATGTGGTTGATCGCTTCAATCGTTTGAGGCATAACCCCATCATCGGCTGCCACAACCAGAACAACTATATCGGTAAGATTCGCCCCCCTGGCCCTCATGGCGGTGAAAGCCTCATGACCCGGGGTATCGATAAAGGTAATCCGGTTATCATGAATATTTACCTGGTATGCTCCAATATGCTGGGTGATTCCTCCAGCTTCACCAGAAACTACATTGGCCTGGCGAATTCTATCCAGCAATGAGGTTTTACCATGGTCGACATGCCCCATAACCGTAACCACGGGCGGCCGGTTCTGCAGGCTGTCCTCCTCATCGACGATCTCTTCCAGCAGCTTTTGTTCAGCCGACAATACGCGTTGAACCTTGGTCTCGTAAAGGCTGCACACGATTTCGGCGGTTTCAAAGTCTATGATCTGATTTATAGAGGCCATTATCCCCAATTCCATCAGCTTCTTCAAAATATCCGCCGGGCTGCGAGTCAGCTTATCAGCCAATTCGCGAACCGTTATAGTATCTTCTATTTCGATCAACTGAGGCGGTTGAGCAACAACCTCATCACGGCGTTTTTTGTGTCTGGATTTTCTCATGGGGCGGGAGTAGTCCCTGAGATTTTCCGGTTTGGTGCTCCGGTTGGGTCCCTGTCCGGGTTTGCCAGCGGTCTTTTTGGCAGGGCCTCCTTTGCCAAGCGGCTGGCCTATAGGCCCGGGGGTTGGACCTCCCGGCCGTGCAAAGGGTGGACGCTGCTGAGACTGACCTGGTCTGGACGGAGCTCCTCCGCCGCCACCGGGTCTCCCGCCTCCCGGACGGGCCTGCTGTCCCTGCGGAGCAGGACGACCTTGCTGTCCCTGCGGAGCAGGACGACCTTGCTGTCCCTGCGGAGCAGGACGACCTTGCTGTCCTTGCGGAGCAGGACGGCCTTGCTGTCCTTGCGGAGCAGGACGGCCTTGTGAATAAGGCGGTCTACCTGGTGCCTGGCCGCCGCGATTCTGATCATAAGGCCTGGGCCCCGAGGGGGGACGGTTGTCTCTTCCCGGCGCTCCCTGCGGGCGCCCTTCGCCATAAGGCCTGCCAGGCTGTCCTCCAGCCGGCCGGCCCTGATCCGGTCTTGGTTGATACCCGGTTCTTCCCTGATCGGATCTGCCCTGTTGGGCTCCAGTCGGCCTGTTGTATTCAGGACGAGCTGCACCCTGCCCGGGCCTATTCTGATCAGGCCTGTAGGGCTGGTTGCCAGGGCGAGTCTGGTTAGGTCGGTTTTGGTTTCCCTGTGGCCTGTTTGCAGCGACATTTCTATCCAGACCCGTTTGTGGCGAAGAAGCAGTACGTACTTCCTGTCCTGGAACCGGTCTGGCCTTGTTTTCAGGGGTACGAACCGCTCCCCGGCCCGGTTCAGGCCTTGAAGGAGGGCGCTCCGTTTTATTGGCCGGAGCAGGAGCAGCTTCAGATTTTGCTGCGGGCGGTTTGGGACTGCCGGCTTCCTGTTTACCCAAACGTTTCTTAACCCAGACGGCCTGTGAATCCTCCATGGTACTCATATGGTTTTTAATATCCAGCCCCAGTCCCTGGAGAACGTCGACCATTTCCTTACTGGGTAATCCCAATTCTTTAGCTAACTCGTGCACTCTTATTTTCGCCATTCATCCACCCCCATGCTCTTTGCTGCTTCCGCCTCATTCATTCGTTTTATCAGAGCTCCCGCAATTCCTTCATCATTTACAGTCAACGCGACTCGATAAGCCTTGCCTACCGCATTTCCCAATTCATATTTATCCCCCATTATAATCCAGGGGATTTTCGCCCTCTGGCAGGCTGACATCAGCGAGTCCCTGCTGGCCGGCGCAATATCGTTGCTCAATACTAACAAATAAGCTCGCCTGCTTATCATACTAGATTTAGCCGCCATAGTCCCGGATGATATCTTACCTGCGCGGACTGCCATGCCCAGCAGGCCATAAACTTTTTTCATTGACTCACATCCCTGCCCTAAGACCGTTTTGAATTGAATATAGCTCGTTTAGTTTACAGTTTTTGATTAACACCAATATAAGCAATTTGCTTTAGGCAGTAGTTCCGTTTACCTCCTGCCTAACTCTGTCCAGAACGTCACCCGGAATTTCTTTCTCGAGAGCTTTCTGCAGGCGCTTCCCTTTGACAGCCTGATCCAGGCAGTCCTGAGTCGGGCATATATAGGCTCCACGACCGGCCCGTTTCCCAGTGCGATCTACCTCTATATCGCCCTCGGGAGTCCTTACAATACGGACCAATTCTTTTTTATTTTTCATCTGCCTGCAGCCTACACACATACGCTGTGGCAGTTTACGAATCTTCACCATCTAGCTGCTCCAGCTCCTCAACATCCTCAAAATCATCCACGTAGGCTGATACCTGACTTTCACTTTTTATATCAACCTTCCAGCCGGTCAGTTTAGCTGCCAGCCTGGCATTCTGACCCTCTTTGCCTATAGCCAGAGAAAGCTGGTAATCAGGCACCACCACCCGGGCCACCTTTTCATCATCACTCAACCTGACGCTAATAACCTTGGAAGGACTGAGGGCATTGGCAATATACCGCTCCGGCTCCCGGTCATACTTAATAATATCTATCTTTTCCCCGTTAAGCTCCGAAACAATATTCTGAACCCGCAGACCCCGGGGCCCTACGCAGGCACCAACCGGGTCGATCTTTTCATCCAGTGAGTACACAGCTATTTTGGATCTGGATCCAGCTTCCCGGGCAATCGATTTAATCTCCAACACCCCATCGTAGATCTCCGGAACCTCAAGCTCAAACAAGCGCCGTAAAAAATAAGGGTGGGAGCGTGATATAAATATGTTGGGTCCCTTGGGGGTATTTTTTACCTCATAGATATAAGCTTTGAGTCTTTGACCGACATCGTACCTTTCGTTTCCGATCTGATCTTGCGGAAGCATTATACCTTCAGTTCGCCCCAGGCCCAGATAAACCGAGCGGGCTTCGACACGCTGAACAACCCCGGTGACGATCTCGCCTTCCCGCTCCAGAAACTCCTCGTAAATAAGGCTCCGCTCCGCTTCGCGCAGTTTTTGAATGACCACCTGTTTGGCGGTCTGAGCGGCGATTCGCCCAAAATTGGCCGGCGTAGCTTCCACATAAACCATGTCATCAGCCTTGCAGTCGGGATAAAGCTCTTGAGCTTCCTCCACAGCTATCTCACTGCGCTGGTCCTTGACCTCATCACTAACCCGCTTTTGGGAGAAGACTTTAACTTCCCCGGTAATCTCATTGAACTCCACGCTTACATTCTGCGCCATGCCGAAGTTCTTCTTATAGGCGGTGTTTAATGCCGACTTGATCGCTTCAATAAGAGCATGTTTGGGAATACCCCGCTCTTTCTCTATTTCAATCAATGCCTGTACCAATTCATTAGACATTGTTCAAATCCCCCTCTTAAAATTCTGGTTGCAGGCGAATAATCGATATCATATTCCGGGGAATGCTTAAGATTTCACCATTTTCAGTCTCCACTGTCAACTCCTCATCGGAAAAACCTTTTAGCAAGGCGATGACGGTGCGGGGACCGGCGTAGGCTTTAACGGTTTTTACTTTAATCTTATAGCCCGTAAAGCGCAGCAAATCCCGGTTAGTCTTAATCAATCGGTCCATTCCCGGTGATGATACTTCCAGGTGATCATAGTATATTTCCTGGTTGTCGATTAAATCTTTCAGGCGGCGGGTTGCTTCACTGCAGTCATCCAGGGTAACCCCGCCATCCCGGTCGATTAAAAAACGCAGGACCTGTTCCTGGTTTTCTTTTCGATACTGAGTGTCAACCAGTTCCATGCCGCTCTCTGCCAATTTGGTCTCGATTTCGGAAGCTATATTCTCCAAACGAGATGCCGCCAAAATCATACCTCCTTGTTGTCAGGCCTTAAAGACCCTAAAAATGCTTCCTGACCCTGAATCACAATAGAAAAAGTGGGTTTTTACCCACTTTGTCTCCGTGCACTACTGATTCGTAAGCTCATTTAAGAGTATAACACAATTATCTCAGTTTATTCAAGTCACTCCCGCACCGCCCTTGAGTGGATAGCCATGGTTAAGCAAACAGCTGAATTTGGTTGCTTTCCGGAAGCCCTTCAAAGCACTGGTACTGCCTTAATACATCCATACTGGTCTTATTCAGGTGGGTCCTTATCTGAAAATCTTCCACCGATAGAAAAGCCCCTGCTTTCTGTGCCTTTTCAACGCCTTCGGCAGCCGAACGGCCTATGTTGGGCAGGGCTGAAAATGGGATAAGCAACCCCTGCTCCTTTATCAAGTACTTGGCCGCCCTGGATAGATAAATATCAACCGGATAGAAATGGAATCCCCGGGCGCACATCTCGGCCGCCACTTCCAAAATGGGCAGGAGCTTGCGTTCCTTTTGGGGAGCTTCATTGCCCATCTTATCGATCTCTTTGATCCTCTGCCGTATCGCTTCATGTCCTTTCAACACGGTTTCTGCCTCGAAATCCTCAGCCCGCACTGTAAAGAAACTGGCATAAAAAGCCAGTGGGTGATAAACCTTGAAATAGGCAATCCGGAAGGAGTTTATAACATAGGCCACTGCGTGCGCTTTGGGAAACATATACTTGATTTTTTGGCAGGAATCAATGTACCAGGAAGGCACCGAGCAGGCTTCCATGCTCTCTATTTCATTGCCAGAGAGCCCTTTGCCCTTGCGCACCTGCTCCATTATCTTGAATGCCTGTTTTTTCTCCAGCCCCTTCTGAATCAAATAGGTCATGATATCGTCACGATTACATAT
The DNA here is from genome assembly GCA_039679855.1 of Syntrophomonas sp. Classification (GTDB taxonomy): domain Bacteria; phylum Bacillota; class Syntrophomonadia; order Syntrophomonadales; family Syntrophomonadaceae; genus UBA5314. Next base: position 42,256 of record JBDKUE010000065.1, on the reverse strand, counting down.
TACCTGGTTTAGCGGAGCAATTTCCTGTTCTATCAAACTCTGGGCGTTGTTCAACCATACATCAGTCCCATGTGACAGGCCGCAAATCCGAACCAGTTCCGAAAAAGTGGTGGGCCGGGTGGATTCCAGTATTTGGCGAACGAAGCGGGTTCCAAATTCCGGGACTCCTATGGTTCCAACCTGTGACCCGGCCTCTTCCGGGGTCAGCCCCAATGGCTCCACACTGGAAAAGAGCTGCATGGTTTTTGGTTCGCTTAAGCTTATCCCTGACGTTTTTATCCCGGTCAGGTCCTCCAAGGCCTTGATTACTGTGGGATCGTCATGCCCCAGGATGTCCAGCTTGACCAGCTGATCACCGATGGCATGGTATTCAAAATGAGTCGTTATAACACCTGAATCCTTGTTTTCCGCCGGGTGCTGCAGGGGTGTAAACTCATGTATGTCGTGATCCCGGGGAACCACTATTAACCCCCCCGGATGCTGCCCGGTAGTGCGTCTGACCCCGGCTATCCCTTTGACCAAACGGTTTATTTCTGAGTTCTTTAACTGCATGTTTTTGTCTTCAGCATACCTGACTACAAAACCATAAGCGGTTCGCTCGGCAACGGTAGATATGGTTCCGGCTCGGAATACATTTTCCTTGCCGAATAACTCTTCAACGTACTGATGAGCTCTGGCCTGGTATTCCCCGGAGAAGTTCAGGTCGATATCCGGTATCTTGTCGCCTTCAAATCCGAGGAAAGTCTCAAATGGAATATCAAAACCTACTTTTAAAACGTCATTACCGCATTGCTGGCAGCTGGCATCAGGAAGGTCTGCTCCGCAGTCCTTACCGTCTTGGGTAAACGCAGTCCATTTGCACTGGGGACATATGTAATGGGGGGGAAGGGGATTGACCTCGGTTATCCCGGTCAGATAAGCTATCAAAGAGGACCCCACCGAGCCCCTGGACCCCACTATATATCCATCATCATTGGACTTTTTAACCAGCTTCTGCGCAATGAGGTAAAGCACACTGAAGCCGTGCCGGATTATTGAATCGAGTTCTTTTCGCACCCTGGCTTCGATAATCTCCGGTAAATTGGAACCATATAATTGGGCCACCCTATCCCAGGCCAAACTGCTTATTTCTTCTTCTGCCCGGTCGATTTTGGGCGGATAAAAACCGTCCGGAACTGGCTTTATATCTTCGATTAAATCGGCGATCAACTGGGTATTATCAACAACCACCGCTTTTCTATCATCTTCGTTAAGAAAGCTAAACTCCTCCAGCATTTCGGCCGTGGTTTTAAGATAAAGGGGAGCCTGGGCCTGGGCGTCATCATAGCCCTGGCCGGATTGAATAATCCTCCGGTAAACCTCATGCTCCGGTTCTAAGAAGTGGACATCACCGGTGGCTACCACCGGTTTGCCCAATTTCCTGCCCAGACTTATTATTTTTACCACCAGGGCTTCCAGCTCTTGGCGTGACCCCAGCCTTCCTTCCCTTAATAAAAATTCATTGTTGGACAAGGGTTGTATTTCCAGATAATCATAGAAGGATGCAATCTTCTCCACTTCAGCTTCATCGGCGCCCTTTAGCAAAGCCTGGAACAATTCACCGGCTTCACAGGCCGAACCAATCAGCAGGCCTTCACGATGCTCCTGCAGCAGACTGCGCGGTATTTTAGGGAAACGATAATAGTGGCTGAGATAGGACTGGCTTACCAGCCGATACATGTTTTGAAGGCCGACGACATTTCTAGCCAGCAAGACGATGTGATGGGGGCGCTCTCTTTTATCTTCTTCTATCAGGTAGCCTTCAACCCCATAGAGCAATTTTATCTTATGGCTGCGGGCCGCTTTATAGGCATCAGGAAAGGCTTGGGTACAGCCGTGATCAGTTATAGCCAGGGCCTTATGACCCCACCTAGCTGCCTTTTTAACCAATTCATGCACTTCACACAGCGCATCCATAGAACTCATCTTGGTATGAGCATGAAGTTCCACGCGTTTAACAGGTTCCAGATCGTCGCGAACCGTTCGGGGCTGTTTGATCCAGGCATCTAACAACATAGCTATCTCATGCAGATTCGGATCATAATTTACATTTCCACAAGCCCTTATGTAATCACCGTTTTCAATCTGGTCTTCTTTGCTCTGGTCATAAAAGGCCTTTATTATTAAGCTGTCCTGTCCGTCGGTCAGGTAGTAGAGTACTAAAAACCGCCCGTCGCGCCTCAAGTTAACCTTTTTATCCCAGACCTCACCTTCCACCACCACTGCGCGCAGACCATCTTCCAACTCCTTAAATGGCACTACCGAGCCGCTGGTCAGCATAGCCTGGCTGCTGCGCTTGAATCCGCTGCCTTTCTTTTTGGCTGGTCCCCCACTATAGCCCGGTAAAAGGGAAATAACTTCCCGCCTGGGAATATAGACCGGACCGTCATTCTCCTTTCCGACAGTTTCCAGGGGGCGCACCCTGACCACAACCCTCAGGCAATAGTAGTCCCAAAGCCAGGATGACAAGAGGTTGCATACTTGTCCTTCCATTAGCTGCTGGTAGACATCAAAATCAGCCGCATGAAGGTCCAGACGTTTATCTTCGATGGTCCAATGCAGCTGCTCAGGCGCTATCCCGGACGGCAATAGCGCGGTTAATTGAGACTTATGTTTATCCAATACCTGCAAAAGGATAGGCTCGACTGAAGACGGATGGATAATCAACTCAAGGTTATGAAGGTATTCAAGCTGATTACCTAATAATTCTGTAGTATAGTCCAGTAGGGATTTGCTGATGGGTCTTTCTTCATATTGGATATGGAAGCGCCACAAAACCTGACGGGGGGAAACCTCAACCTTGAGCAGGCGCGTCCCCACCCAGGCGCCGTCAACTGGGCTTATGCCCAAATGGGTTAGAAAGGCATAAAAATCCTGACTCAAACCAATTCCCCTTCCCGCCCACGATACTAGTTCAGGCGGTCGATTTTTCGTAATCCTTCAGTTTTTGTCAATTCATCAACTACATTGTTGACAGACATTCCACTAGGTAGTTCCACCAATAGCTCTATTTCCAGGTCATCGCCAGCATCCAATCGGGTCAGTTGAATATCCTTAATCAGTACGTTAAGCAGGCCTAATTTGGATCCTATAATTCCAACTGCTCCCGGGCGGTCTTCCACTACCAAAACCAGCCCTTTGTATTCCCGGGTCCCTGAAAATATGTCTTCAATTTTTATAAAGTAGATGAGCACAAAGAGTATAAGTATGGTAGTGGCTATAGCGGGTATGTAGAGTCCGGCCCCTACCGCCAAACCTATGCAAGCTACCGTCCATAGACCAGCCGCAGTGGTTAGCCCTCTGACCGTCGCACCCTCGCGCATGATGGTGCCTGCGCCTAAGAAACCTATTCCGCTTATAACCTGGGCGGCGATTCGGCCCGGATCTGCATTCACTGTTTGATTGAAAGAATAATACATATCCATAGAAACCAGCATGGCCAGTGCAGAACCCACACATACCAGAGTGTAAGTCCTTAAGCCCGCCGGCCTGTTAAGACTCTCTCTTTCCAGTCCTATAACTCCACCCAGTACACAGGCCAGGGTAAGTTTGAAAATAATTTCAAAAATGCTCATCGCTTATTTTTTCACATCCAACCAAACAATTGGGAACCATAGACGCCCTACAACTTATCCCCATAGTTCATCAATGAGGCTCAACACTTCATCCATGCCCATCATATTTATGTCCTTCTCCCATCTTTTCTTGACCTCTACCTTATTTTCCTGCAAGGCTTTAGGCCCAACCGTAATACGCAGGGGTATGCCAATTAGATCGGCATCCTTAAACTTGACACCGGCTCGTTCATCCCGATCATCCAGTATTACTTCAATCCCTTTAGCCAACAGCTGTTCATATATCGACCGGGCCAGATCCATCTGATCCTCTTTTTTGCTGTTGACCGGTACTACGATCACCTGATAAGGGGCCAGGGGCAGCGGCCAGATGATGCCCTGCTCATCGTGGTTCTGCTCGACCGCGGCAGCCATAGTGCGGGATATTCCTATCCCATAGCACCCCATAATCATTATTTGGGTTTGGCCATTTTGATCTAGAAAAGAAGCTTCCAGGGACCTGGAATATTTATCACCGAGCTTAAATATGTGCCCTACCTCAACGCCGCGGACCAATTGCAGCGGGTTTTGGCAGTGAGGACATGGATCTCCGGCAACTGCGTTGCGCAAGTCGTTGTACTGCTTCACTTGAAAATCTCTTCCCGGGCAAACGTTGATATAATGGTAGTCATCCTGATTGGCTCCACAATTGGCATTGACCATTGCTTGTACCTCAAGATCGCCGTAGATGGAAAAATCCAGGCCAATAGGACCCAGTGAGCCAAAGCCGGCTCCAAACAATTCATAAGCCGCCTTTTCATCAGCCATAACCAGATCCAGGCAGCCCAGAAGGTTTTGGAACTTTATCATATTTAATTCCCTATCGCCTCTTAGCAATGCCACTACCGGCTGTCCATCCGCCAGGCAGAGCAGGGTCTTTATAACTTGGGAAGCTGGTTGCCCCAAAAATCCTGCAACCTCTTCTACCGTTTTTTGGCCGGGAGTGTGCTTTTTCTCAAGGGGGAGGGCATCTGCCTGGCCAGACAATAACTTTTGACAAGTGCATTCGGCTTTCTCGACATTGGCTGCGTAGCTGCACTGTTCACAATAGACCACTTCGGCTTCTCCAGAGTCGGCCAAAACCATATATTCATGACTGGAGCTTCCTCCGATGGCTCCGCTGTCCGCTTCCACCACCCGGTATTTGAGAGCCATTCTTTTAAATATCCGATGATAGGCTTCAAACATATTTTGATAACTTATATCCAAACCATCAAAATCGGCGTCAAAGGAATAAGCGTCTTTCATTATAAACTCACGGCCCCTCATTAACCCAAATCGAGGTCGTATTTCATCGCGGTATTTGTTCTGAATCTGGTAGAGCATCAAGGGAAGCCCCCGATAGGAATGTACATCTGCATTAACCAGGGTGGTTATGATCTCTTCATGGGTGGGACCCAGTGCAAAATAGCGCTTATGGCGGTCCTGCAGGCGAAACATCTCTTCGCCGTATACATCCCAACGACCTGTCTTTTCCCATAGCTCACGCGGTTGAATGATCGGCAGCATCAGCTCCTGGCCCCCCGCCCGGTCCATTTCCTCTCGAACGATTTGCATAATTTTTTTCAATACCCGTTGCGCCAGGGGTAGATAACTGTATACACCACCACTTGCTTTTCTGATAAATCCAGCCCTCAACAGTAATTGATGGCTGATCACTTCCGCCTCGGCGGGAACTTCACGCAGGGTGGGGAAAAACAGTTCGGATGCCTTCAAATCAATTTACCTCCTTCATCACCACTTATCTGTCTGATCTCTTCTAAAAGTTCACCAAGCAATTCTTCTTGCTTCAGCTTTTTTACAATTTCACCCCGGCGGAATAAAAGACCGCTGCCTTTTCCACCAGCTATTCCGACATCGGCTTCCCGGGCTTCGCCGGGGCCATTGACCACACAGCCCATAACCGCAATTTTAAGCGGACTGGCCATACTCCTCACCCGCCGGTCTACCTCCTCAGCCAGTCCGATCAAGTCAAATTCACAGCGGCCGCAGGTGGGGCATGATATCAATTCAACGCCCCTTTGCCTGAGTCCCAAACCGCGCAGTATTTCGTAGGCTGCCCAAACCTCATCGACCGGATCGCCGGTAAGAGATACCCTCAAGGTATCTCCAATGCCTTCATCAAGCAAAATGCCCAATCCCAGAGCTGATTTGATAAGGGCCCGGTCCTTGGTTCCCGCCTCCGTAATCCCCAAATGCAGGGGGTAAGTAACCTGCCCCGCAATCAAGCGATAGGCTTCCACAGTCAGGGGGACTGAGGACGCCTTGAGCGATATTTTAATGTCGGTGAAATTCATATCTTCTAAAAGCTTTACTTTTTCCAGAGCGCTTTCAACCATAGCATGGGCATTGACCTCACCGTGTTTTTCGAGCAGGTTTTTCTCTAGCGAACCTGCGTTTACCCCTATGCGAATGGGTATAGCTCTATCCTTGCAGGCATTGACCACCTCGCGCACCCTTTGGGTGCTTCCTATGTTGCCCGGATTGATTCTTAAACCATCGGCACCTGCTTCGATACTGCTCAAGGCCAGCCGGTAGTTGAAGTGGATATCAGCGATCAAGGGTATTAAGATGTACTTTTTAATTTCCCTAATAGCAACGGCGGCCTCCTCGTCGGGCACCGCCACCCGTACCAACTCGCATCCTGCTTCCTCAAGCCTTTTTATCTGAGCAACCGTGTCCTTAACGTTCCTGGTATCAGTATTGGTCATCGATTGGACTATAACCGGATTGGAGCCGCCTATTGACAGGGAACCTATGTTAATTGTCCTGCTGATTCTTCGCATATTCTTACCCTTTGAACCACCTTACCAAATCGTGATAAGTAATAACCACCATCAATACCATGAGCAGGATAAAGCCCACCATATGGATAAAACCTTCCTTCTCAGGCTCAAGTGGTTTACGCCGCACCATCTCCACCACGGCAAATACAATTTTACTGCCGTCCAGCGCGGGAATGGGGAGAAGATTCATTATTCCAAGGTTGATGCTCAAAAAAGCAGTAAAAATCATCAGAAATACTATACCCACTGACGCGAATTCTCCAACCATTCGGGTTATGCCCACCGGGCCGGCTACGTCCTGCATGGAAGCCCCCCCGGTAAGGGCGTGCCCCAGATAGCTCAGAAGTTCAGCCGTCATTTGATAGGTTTTCTGAACCCCCATGCCAATAGATTCAATTATGCCAAAACGATGATACTTGACTGAATTAATAACTCCAATGCCTATAGTGCCGTTCATATCAATCTTAGCCGGTGTGACCGATATGGTAGATAACTCATCACCCCGCTTTATACTTATTTGCAGGGGCTGCGATTCATTTTCATCAGTAAAGCGGGCAAATTCTTCCCAGTTTTGCACCTGCTGTCCATTCACGCTTATAATCCGGTCCCCGGGCCGAAGCCCGGCCAGATCGGCGGGTTTGCCGCTGATTGCTTTACCGATTACCGGTTCGTTGGTATTTTCCGGTATGCCTATGACTGCAAATGCAGTAATAAAAATCAAGAAAGCCAAAACAAAATTCATAAAAGGCCCGGCAAAGGAGACCAGGATCTTTTCCCAAGGGGTGCGTTTCATAAAGCCGTCCGGGTGGTCCAAATCCTCTGATTCTTCGCCGGCCATCCTTACAAAACCGCCTATAGGTACGATTCTAAGCGAATATTCCACTCCGTTGCGCGTGGTTGAAATTAACTTGGGGCCGAATCCCATGCTGAATTCATGCACCGGTATTCCAATCTTCCTGGCCGCCAGAAAGTGCCCCCATTCATGGGCCAAAATCAAAATAGCAATAATTACCAGGGTAATCAGGACGCTCATTTTATTCCCTCCGTCAAATCAACTCGGCACATATTCGCCGGGCCCAGCTGTCGGCTTCCATTATAGCCGGTAAATCTGGCCGTTCCTGCCGGTCGTGTTTTAACATAACTGCCTCCACCAAAAACGGTATCCGGGTGAATGCTATCCGTTCATCCAGAAATGCCTGGACCGCTACTTCATTCGCGGCGTTTAAAACCGCCGGCATAGTACCTCCGGCCCGCCCCGCCTGGTAGGCCAAATCCAAACTGGGGAAGCGTTCTAGATCCGGTCGGTCAAAATGAATACTGGGTAAGTTTGAAAAATCCAGGGATTGGGCCAGGGACTCCATGCGGTCCGGGTAAGTTAAAGCATATTGAATCGGTATCCTCATGTCGGGAACCCCAAGATGGGCCAGAAACGCACCATCCTTCAATTCAACCATGGAATGGATTATACTCTCCCGTTGGATCAACACTTCAATTTTACTATAGTCTACCTGAAATAGATGATAAGCCTCAATAACTTCCAGCCCTTTATTCATTAAAGTAGCGGAGTCTATGGTTATTTTAGGTCCCATAGCCCAATTGGGATGCCTTAAAGCCATATCCACTGTTACCCCTGCTAATTGCTGCCGAGTGTAATCCCGAAAGGGACCGCCAGAAGCGGTCAACCATATCTTCTCCAAGTTTCTTTCCTCCCCGGCCAGGCACTGAAAAATGGCCGAGTGCTCACTATCAACAGGCAAAAGCTGAACTCCGCTTGCTTTAACTTTATTCATCACCAAATCGCCTGCGGCCACAAGTGTTTCTTTGTTGGCCAAGGCCACCCGCTTACCGGCCTGAACCGCCGCAATAGTCGGCATTATTCCGACTGCTCCGGAGAGGGCCACCAGGCTTATTTCGGCTTCGGGTAAAGCAGCCATCTCGCAAAGTCCTTCTATTCCTGCCACCACCTGGACCTTGCTACCCACCTGGCGCTTCAATAGAGAATAGGCCTTGTCGTCTCCCACCGCAACATAACGCGGTTTAAAGCGCTTTATCTGTTCGGCAAGAAGCTCTACCTCATCCCGGGCGGCCAGAGCCAGAACTTGATACCGGTCGCCATATCGTTCGATGACTTCCAGGGTCTGCCGGCCAATCGACCCGGTTGATCCCAAGACCACTACCTGTGAGAGTGCTGTCATTTATTATTCCTCCATTTAAACCTGTCGAATATGCCTACCCGGTAGCAGGCCATAAAAATTACCACCAGCACCGGCCCCAAAATCATTCCGGTAAGCCCCCCCAGCTGCAGTCCCACATAAAGCGAAACCATGGTAGCCAGGGGGTGAAGTCCCAGATTGTCTCCGACAATTTTGGGTTCCAAAAACTGCCTAACTACCGAAATTATAACATACACTACCAGCAGTCCCACAGCAAACTGGGTATGGCCCATCGCAAACTCCCATATGATCCAGGGGATAAAAATGGTAGCCGGACCCAGAACCGGTAGTATATCAAAGATCCCGGCTAAAATACCCAAAGTTAGCGCGTATTCTGAGCCCAAAAGGCGAAGTCCCACCATCGTGAGCACAGCAGTTATGCTTATTAGAATGCTGTAGGCTCTGACAAAACCAACCAGAGCTTTAAATAATTCAGAAATAATATTGCGGGTTTGGCTGCGGGCCTGGGCAGGTAAAACTGTCAGAAAAAACCTGCGCAAAAGCGCCCGGTCCTTAACAATAAAAAAGGTTCCCACCGTAGATATCAGTAGAAACACGGCCGCACTGGGCATCATGGCGAAGAGCTGCACCATTATGTTGATAAGGCTGTTAAGCGCCCCCTGCAACAAAACCAGGGCTTTATCAAGGTTGCCTTGAAGCGAAGATTGTATTGAAGGTGGCAGGTTGAGTTGTATATACAACAACTTGAATTGGCTTATGGCTTCTACTACCCGGCTGGATATTTGCCCGGAATAACTGCTTACCAGCGGATAAAGTCCAGACAATTCGCGGATGACTTCCGAAATGAGGAAAAATAGCAGTAAACACAGGGTGCCAACCACCAAAACAAGGCTTAAAATAACGGCCAAACCGCGATTCAAGTGCAGATATTTTTCAAACCTGCTGACCACTGGTTCAATGAGTACCGCCAAAATGGCAGCCAGGATAAAGGGCAGGAACAAGACAGGAAAGACAGATAAAACCTTTCCCAACCAGGGCAGTAGATATATAAAAAGCAGGTAAAGAGCTAAAAGCCCCATCACCAGAATAGCTAAACGAATCAGAAGCTTTAGCTGCTTGAGAAGATCAGGATCCATGAAATCACTCCGATCCTTTTTAACGGCGCAGATCTGTGATATCTAAAGGCTGCTAAATACTAGGTAAACCAGCGGCAGAACCAGTAAAAGACTGTCAAATCGATCCAGGGCTCCTCCATGCCCCGGAATAATGTGTCCGCTGTCTTTAGCCCCCCAAAAGCGTTTCATTCCCGACTCAAACAGGTCGCCCAGTTGAGCACAGATGCTGCCCGCTATAGCCAGAAACACTACTTTGGATGAGGTTAGGGGCAACTGAACTAGTCGAGACCAGGTCCAGGCTAAAATGGCGGCCAATAGCAACGCCCCAAGAGCGCCTTCCCATGTTTTGTTGGGACTAAGCAAGGGGGTTAGTTTATGTTTCCCCCACATCCTGCCAAAAACATATCCGCCGATATCACTGCCCCAGGTTATTAACAAACATAGCATGACAATCGCAAAGGCGTTGGCAAAAGCAGCCAGACGAAGGGCAAAACTCATCAGGAATCCTATGTAAACAGCTCCTAAAAGACTCAACGACACATCAGCCCATGTGTAGAGGGGATAGCGCAATACAAACAGTACAACCAGTGTTAAAAGACTTAATAAGGCTGCGCCAGGTAAACGCGCTGCAAGTGAGTCGGAAAAGAGCAGGATTAACATTATAAGTATAGCCGGTAATACAAGTGGATTTTGGTGGGCCCGGCGCATCATTTGCAGGTACTCTAATAAAGCCACACAAGCCAGGATTATGAATAGGGCTTTCCAGTAAATTCCGCCTGCATACAAAAGACCCAGTATAATAGGTATTCCTACAATGGCGCTTATAATGCGCGTTTTAAGCATCGGTTTCACCTACTCCCGGCTGACCGAGTCCCCCAAAACGACGCTCGCGCTGTTGATAGGCTTTTATGGCCTTCATTAACTCTTCCCGGTTAAAATCGGGCCAAAGGCACCCGGTGACCCAAAATTCAGCATAAGCGATTTGCCATAAAAGGAAATTGCTGATCCGCATCTCGCCAGCCGTCCGTATCACCAGGTCGGGATCAGGCAGCCCGGCTGTAAAAAGCAGATCGGAAACGGCCTGTTCATCAATGTCTTCCGGAGCCAGTTTACCCTCTACAGCCAACTCGGCTAGATGACGGGCAGCCTGCACCAGTTCCAGTCGAGAGCCGTAATTAAGCGCTATATTAAATATCAACCCTGAGTTGTTCCTGGTAAGCTGGATGGCTTCTCGAATCAAATCTTGGCAGTCTAAAGGCAGAGGCTCCAGGTCTCCCAATAGATTAATACGTACATTGTTGTCATGTAATTCCTTGAGTTCTTTGTGCAGAAACTCAACTAGCAGGCGCATTAAAAAACTGACTTCTTCATGGGGACGCTTCCAGTTTTCAGTGGAAAAGGCGAAAACGGTCAAGACCGGAATTCCCCATTCATCGCAGGCCTTCACCACTTCTTTAAGAGAACTCATTCCCGCCCGATGACCTATCGTGCGGGGCATAAGCTTTTTCTTGGCCCAGCGCCCGTTGCCGTCCATAATTATAGCAAGGTGGCGGGGCATCTTTTCATTTTTAAGGTTTTCACTGACTTTGTCGTTTTTTTTCGGCAAATTATAACGACTCGCTTTCCTTTAAGCACCATGGAGTATTTTGGGGCATCCAAATTAATAAACCCCCAAGCGGGGGCCTAACATTATACCTATTATAACCATTGCCGGGACCAAATTAAACCATCAAACTAAACTTCCATTATGTCCTTTTCTTTAGCTGCCATTATGGAATCTATATCTTTTATATATTTATCCGTAATTTTTTGGACTTCTTCCATGCCCTTTTTACTCTCATCTTCAGAAACCATTTTATCCTTTTCGGCGGCCTTCATAAAATCATTTTGCTCGCGGCGAATATTACGAACAGCCACTTTGGCCTCTTCGCCTCTCTTTTTGACGACCTTGACGATATCTTTCCGTCTCTCCTCGGTCAGTTGAGGAACCGCTAAACGGATTACATTTCCATCATTGGAAGGGTTAATGCCCAGATCAGACTTCATAACTGCCTTCTCAATATCGGGAATGCTGCTTTTGTCCCAGGGTTGAATTACCAGCAATCTCGGTTCAGGAACGGTTATATTGGCCAGTTGGTTCAAGGGAGTGGCCTGCCCATAGTAACTGACCATCAACCTGTCAACCATAGCGGGATTGGCTCTCCCTGCTCTTAAAGTAGCCAGATCCTGAGTCAGGTGTTCAATGGTCTTTTTCATGCGAGAATCTGTTTCATTTATCATATCTTTAATCATCGCTATTCCTCCCAACAAAGGTTCCGATTTTTTCTCCCAGAACTGCCTTCATTATGTTGCCGTCCCGGGTGAGATCAAAAACGATAATTGGAATCATATTGTCCATGCATAATGAGGCCGCGGTTGAATCCATTACTCCCAGACCCTGGTTAATGACATCCATATAATTTAAAAAGTCGTATTTTTTAGCCTGGGGATTAATTTTAGGATCAGAGTCGTATACTCCATCAACCCTTTTAGCCATAAGTATCACTTCAGCCTCAATTTCAGCCGAACGAAGAGCTGCCGCAGTATCAGTTGAGAAATAGGGATTGCCGGTTCCAGCTGAAAATATCACTACCCGGCCCTTTTCCAGATGCCTGATAGCCCGCCTTCGGATATAGGGTTCAGCCACCTCTTTCATTTCTATAGCCGACATTACCCTGGTGCCCATATCGAGCTTCTCCAGGGCGTCCTGCAAAGCCAGAGCGTTGATTTCGGTGGCTAACATGCCCATAAAATCGGCTGCCGCTCTATCCATTCCCTGAGCGCTTCCTGCAACTCCCCGCCAGATGTTGCCGCCACCTACCACGATGGCGACTTCAACCCCAGCCTTTACAACTTCAATTACCTGTCGGGCAATGGATACCAGCACCTCAAAATCAATTCCAAACCCGCCTTCACCTGCCAGAGCTTCCCCGCTGAGTTTTAATACTATGCGCTTATACTTTGCCTTTTGCATAAAATGCTCCCTCCCGGATTACTCCCCTGATAAGCTACTAACGGATAGGTGCTGTTCTATTTATCTGCTATCTGCGCCATAACTTCGGTAGCAAAATCGACTTTTTCCTTTTCAATCCCTTCACCCAGCTGGTAGCGGGCAAAACGCCGTACATTTATATTTTCGCCAATCCGGGCGATCTGTTCCTGGATTATAACCATGACCGTTTTATCCGGATCCTTGATGAATGGTTGTTCTAGCAGGCAGTTGTCCTTGAAGTATTTCTCCAAACGACCCTCAACCATCTTTTCTATTACCTTCTCCGGCTTGCCTTCTTCCCGGGCCTGGGCTTTTAAAACCTCTTTTTCATGTTCGATTATCTCGGCCGACACCTGTTCCCGGCTGATATACTCGGGGTTGGACGCCGCAATCTGCATGGCAATATCGTAGGCCAGGCTCTTAAACTCATTGGTTTTCGCCACAAAATCAGTTTCACAGTTAACTTCCACTAGAACTCCGATTCGACCTCCGCCATGTATGTAGGAAATAACTGTACCTTCACTGGCCACCCGGCCGGCCTTTTTAGCCGCTTTGGCCAGGCCTTTGGTGCGCAGTTCATCAACTGCTTTATCTAGATTTCCGTCGGTTGCCTGCAGGGCTTTCTTGCAATCCATCATGCCTGCCCCGGTCATCTCTCTCAGCTCTTTAACCATTGCCGCAGTAATTTCCACTGGATATTTACCTCCTTGATATTAAGGAATAATATTCATAAAAAAGGGGTGTAAGGAAATTATCCACCACCCCTCAACCACGTTAAGCCGTCATCTGTTCTCCCTGCTTGCCCTCCAGAACCGCATCGGCTATTCTGGAGGATATAAGTTTCACTGCTCTAATAGCATCATCATTTCCTGGAATCACGTAATCGATTTCATCAGGGTCGCAATTGGTGTCTACAATAGCTACCACCGGAATGTTGAGCTTGCGGGCCTCCGCTACTGCAATTTTTTCCTTGCGCGGGTCCACTACAAAGACCGCCCCCGGCAGTTTGTCCATATCTTTGATTCCGCCCAGGAATCGCTCCAGTCTCTCCGCTTCGTTGCGTAAGCGGGCTACTTCCTTTTTGGTGAGAACATCAAAAGCTCCGTCTTCTTCCATCTTTTCTAGTTCCTTAAGACGGGAAACCCGCTTCCGAATGGTCTTGTAATTGGTAAGCATTCCGCCCAGCCAGCGCTGGTTTACGAAAAACATCCCGCAGCGGCGTGCTTCCTCCCTGATAGTCTCCTGGGCCTGTTTCTTGGTTCCGACGAACAGAACCCCTTTTCCATCCTGCACCACGCTTTTGACAAAAGCATAAGCTTCATCAAATTTCTTGACCGTCTGCTGCAGGTCGATGATGTAGATGCCATTGCGCTCCATGTAGATGTAGGTTGACATCTTGGGGTTCCACCGGCGAGTTTGGTGTCCGAAATGCACTCCTGCTTCCAGGAGCTGCTTCATGGTAATTACTGACACCACCAACACCTCCTTTTCAGTTTTTTCCCTCCGCCGCTTCATTATGAACGTCAACTGTCTTCCAGCACTGCCGTTCATTCCACCAGCGTGTGTAATCACCATCAGATAATATATCACAAATCTATCCAAAATGGCAAGGAACTATACTTGTACTCTGTTAACCCTAATTCTGTGTATAATTCGGCGAGGAAAATTTTTGTAGGACAAGGCGAAGGCGGCTCCTTGCCGTCCTGGCATCGCCGCATTAGCCCGTCGTGGGCGTCAGAGGGAGTAATGCTGGACGTATTACGACTGACGACAACGCAGTCATACGAAAATTTAACCGACGATTATATATAGAATTAGGGTTAACAGAGTACTAACCCGCATTTAGAATTATAATCTGACAAAACCCTCTATTAAATACTTCAACCGCCATTACTTTTACCAATCACAAAAAAGCCCGTAATATTTTACGGGCGAAATCGCTTTTATCGTTTTTCTCATATTGTACTTAAGCGTTGCTGACCATCTTCCTCCTGGTCAAATTCATAATTAGATTGATCTCACTTTGGCCCCGACCCAAAATGCGGGCTATTTCTTTTTGATCATAGCCCTGCTCGGAAAGGGTGCGAACTGCCAGATAGGGATGCGCCTGCTTTATCTCATCCATGGAGAACTGCTGCCCTCTCTCGCTGCTTACCTGGTTAAACTCATTCTTTTCAGAAGCAGTACCTGCTGAAAGGGTTTTAGACTGCAATAAAGGCTGCGGTGGCCTTACATACTTTTCTCCAAAGAACCACTGCGACTTGATCGCCTCAACCTGCTCAGTACTCAAAACCTTCATGTGGTGGCTTATAGGGAGACCCAACTGCCGGCAAATATTCAAAAGCTCTTTACTGCTGGTTTTAAGCTCTTCGGCCAATTCATGAATCCTGGGGCCACAGGTCGCACCGGCGTTGGTTCTGGGTTCAGGTGATTCATGATTTATGGCACTTGAGAGCTGAGGTAGCGAATTAAAAACTGCCGTGGGCATTGTCTTCATACGAGAACCGGCTTCTGATTTCGGTTCAAACAAATTCGAAATCGCAATCTTTTCAGGGATCTGGGGTCTGGAGATTAATTCAGCTGGAAACGATGGAACTTCAGGCCTTGCTTCCAATGGCTGCATCTTTGAAAATCCTGTTTCAGCTTCGGCACGGTATTCAGGCAGCATAGATTGAACAGCAGAAAGTACGCCAGGTTCGGCCTCTGCTTCGACTTTCATCCTGCGCTCCAGATCGTCCACCAGCTCCCTGCTCATATTTATAGTATTTAACATCATTTCCTCTAAATCACATTTAACTTCCTGGGCTTGCAGCAGGCTGGCCTTCAGTTCTTTGGAACAACTTTCCATAAACAACTTTTGGCGGTTGACGCTGTACAGCGCCACCGCTATCAAGATGCCAGCCATAATGCAGATCAAGGTGATGATTTTTCCCCACCGCCTTATATGGTGATATCCAAAAGGTGCCCTGAATCATGGTTATTTAGACTCTTACTGTCGTTATTCGCCTCATTTTCATTTTTTCCTTTTTTTTCTTGGCTATTTTTTTCTTTTTTTTGCTTTTCTTGTCGCTGATGGATCTCAGCGTGCTCACTTTTTAACATCTGGTTTACTTCTTTGGTATTATGCTGAGTCTGTTGGGTTATTGCTTGAACAAATTCCTGCTGCCGTTTATCGTGATCGATCTGCTGGGTGTGTTGAATACGAGCCACATCGCCCACCTTCTGAACCAGGACTTGCATGTCTATGCTCCTGATGCTCATAGCAGCTTCACCTTCCCATCTTAGCGCAGCGAGGTAACCTTAATTTCACCCTTGTCCAGGACAAAAGCCGAATACTTAATGGGATCATTGACTACGTGAACGCATTGACCAACAGAAAGCCTTACTCCGGGATACACCACTTCCCAGGCTGATATTCGAGCATTACTGCTCTTTTCAAATTCCTGCTCCAAAAAGACCATTCTCTCTTCGATTTGTTGTAATTCTTTACGTTGGTTTTTAAATTCGTCTAAAATGCGCATCAATAGTTGCCGCTTTTTATCGTCAAGGTCATCCATGGACATCCCTGATCTCTGGAAAACGCTTATGTTGTGTCCCAGGTTGTCAACGTTCTTTTTCACCTCTCCATGGGCTTTGCCCAATCGGTGATATTCTTCTCGGTAATAGGGGTTGACACCTACTTCCACCGCTGTTTGAGTAGCAAGTTGAGACCCCAGGATCTTGCACTCGACTTCACCGGAAGCCTGAATAGTCCCACCGACGATAATGCCTTTTTTATCCATGACTTTAACATTTCCGCCTGCTTTAACCTGGGATTGCATAATGGCTTCGCGGATAAATATGTTTTTACCCGCTTCAATTCTGGAATTCTCAACAAACCGGGCCTGCAAGTCTTCACCAGCTTTGACCAGTCCTTTAAGCCCTCCGGTTATGCCGCCCATAACCTGTATGCTGCCTTCAGCAGTAACCTCGGCATTTTCTATAAAGCCATGTATTTCTATATCCCCGCCGGCTTTGACTTTAAAACCGGAGGCTACATTGCCGTTGATCAAAACATTGCCTACAAAATCAATATCCCCTGATGAAAAGTCCACATCTCCATCCAGATTGTAGACCGGGCTGACCACAACCTTGCCCCCGACCAGGCTGACATGGCCGTCTACCGCAGCATACAACTGGGTCTCTTCAGGGTTGGCCACTGTGTTTTTGCCTCGAGGCAGCGCCAATTCACGGCCTGGCTTGGGAGGTATCTCCTCGCCCAGAACATTGCGACCCGGAGTTCCAGGTGTAGCTGGCGTTTTTAAAACCAGCAGTTCCCCTCGTCGAATGTTGTTTATAAGCCCCAGGTTGTGGTAATCGGCGACTCCCTTTTCGTTAATAGAAGGCGCCAGTTTCTGGCTGGGGAGCGTAAAAAAGAAATCCAATTTGGCGGCCTCTCCATCAACTGGCAGGGTGCCCTGGGCAACCACCGCTTTTTCTCTTCCATTCGCAATAAGCTCTTTTATTCTCTCTTCATTAATGCCATAGACTATATTATTTTGAGTCAGGACTTGTGCGGCCTGGTCGTAAGTACATGGCAGACCCTGGCCAGAGGGCGGCTGAACCTCCAAAAATGCAGCCATTTTCCCGCTGTCGAAATAAACCTTTAACGAGCCGTCCCTGTTATGCTCGTTTTCCATAATCCCAGCCCCCTTTATTAACCTGAAAAATCTGTCTAACCGTTGATAACCCAAACCTAAAAAGCCTGGGATAACGTATTAACCCAGGACCGCGAACCTTCCCTGATATGCGTTTTCCTTGGCTATACGCCCGTTATCTGAGCATCTGTTTCTTTTTACTGAGGCTGCCCCGCAGCCTCAAAATTGCCTTGGTGTGCAGCTGCGAAATCCGCGATTCGGAAAGAGTAAGTACGGCTCCGATCTCCTTCAACGTCAAACCTTCATAGTAATAAAGATAAACAACGGTCTTTTCTTTTTCCGGCAAACGGGCAATAGCCCTGGCTAAAGTCTCTTTTACTTCGGTAAATTCAGCCATTTCTAGTGCATCTACGGCATCTTCATCCTGTAAGATGTCGACAATACGTTTTTTATTGTCATCGCCTTCTTCGCCGGGAAGAAAATCATCTAATGATATTATCGTAGTTGCAGCAACTTCTCTTAATAGAACCGCCAGATCATTCAGGCTGATGCCCATCTCCCGAGCTACCTCTTCATCACTGGCCGAGCGGCCCAGCCGGGATTCCAGGGTGGCGTAGGTTCTTTCCAATTCTTTGCTTTTCTGACGTAAGGATACAGGAACCCAGTCCATGGAACGCAACCCGTCAATCATGGAGCCCCGGATCCTGGTTATGGCATAGGTTTCGAATTTAATATTGCGTTTGTGATCAAACTTCTCCATGGCGTCGATCAGGCCTTCGATGCCATAGGATATTAACTCGTCCAACTCCACCAGGGACGATAGATTAATAGCCAGACGATTGGCCACGTACTTTACCAGTTGAGCATACTGAATTATGAGTTCGTCTCTGGCTTCCAGGGAGTCCTCTTCCTTGTAATGAAGCCATAATAAGCTTTTCTCACTATTCAAATAATTCTCTCCCCATACCCGATGGTTTTAATCAATAGCTCCCCATTTTCGGGATTAAAAGTTATAGTGCGCCCGTAATTTCCGCCGGTATCATTGGCCACTAATCGAATACGCAGCCTGTTAAGCTGTTCTTCCACTGCCGCCGAATTACGAGAACCTATCTTCATAATATCGCTGTCACCTGAAAATTTAAACATCTGCGCTCCCCCGGCAATTTTGGCCACCAATCGTGACCGGGAAGCGCCGGTTTTATCCAATTCCTCTAGAGACATTTCAATAGCCGTATCAGCAAATTTAGCCCGGTTTACGGCATTTTTGGCCTGCAGACTGGAAGGCAGCATTATGTGTGCCATGCTGGCCAGTTTCTTACCGGGATCATATAGGCAGATGCCAATGCAGGAGCCTAAACCCGGAGTCATCAGTTTGTCGGGAGAATGTGCTATTTTCATATCGGCCATGCCCACCTGGATTATCCTACTCATTAAACGCTCACCCCAAGTGCGGAAAGAATTGTATCAAGAGCTCCCGGTTCAGGAAGTAAGAAGAAATGGCCCACAACATCCTGGTCGTCCTTTTTAAACAGGGTGTCCAGGAGCAAAACACTGTCACCCACCTGCCCGTATTCAGCCAGGATAGCCCCCAGAATGGCACCGGCCATGTCAATGGCCAGAGCCGGCACGGAGGGCGTGAAGCTCAACTGGGTAAACATGGACAATGCATTGAGGTAGGTGGCAGATATTATGTTGCCCACCTCCATCATAGCCGATATTTCAAGCTCGTTCAGGTTCTCCGGCTGGGTGCTCCCCGGGCTTCTTCCCATCAACATATCAACCAGCAAGCAAGCCTTTTCGACTTCCATCAAAAATAAAATATTGGTGGCCGCTTTTCCGGTAACATTTAAATAGATCCCTACAGCGTAATTATCTGCCCCACCAACCAGTTCAGGAACATCACCAAAAGCCAATATGTTGATTTGCGGAACATTCATGTCAACTTTCGTGTTAATCATCTGAGCCAGAGCGGTGGCGGCATTGCCCGCCCCGATATTGCCAATTTCCTTTAAGGCATCGATCTGCAAATTGGATAATTCCTTAAAATCCACTGCTGCTTGCCTCCCTATTTAATCAAAGATTTTATTGAGATCAAGGAGGATCATTAGTCTGTTGTCAACTTTGGCTACTCCCTTAATGTGTTCAGAACTGGCTGATTCATAGACCCGGCCAGTCTCTTCTATGTCTTTTGACTTGATGTTTATTACTTCAGAAACCTCGTCAACTATAATGCCCACCTTTAAATCATCGATCTGAAAAACGATAATTCGTTTATCCTCCTCATCGCCGGCTGACTGGATGGAGTACTTGATATGCAGATTGATAATCGGCACTATATTACCCCTTAGATTTACGACGCCCTCGATATACCTTTCAGTTCGTGGAACGCGGGTGATGTTTAGCAGCCGGTTGATTTCCTGAACATGCAGGATATCAACTGCATATTCTTCCTTTCCCAATTTAAAGGCGACAACTTGAATATCCCGGCTTGCGTCATAACTTGACTCTATTGGCGTACTTTCTATGTTTTCCATTATCCTCGCCTCCATTAAAAGAGTGTCGAAATGTCTAGAATCAATCTTACATTACCGTCCCCGGCCACGATCGCCCCGGCGATCCCGGGTATTCCCAGGAAGAGCCGGCCCAGTGATTTTATAACAATCTCCTGCTGGCCAATCAAGGTATCCACCACTAATCCAATCTGACGGTCACCCTTTCTGACAACGACTACATACATACTTTCATTTTCCTGTTCCAGGTCGGGCAGGCCCAAAAGACCGGTCAGCCGATACAGAGGCAGGACTGTGCCCCGCAGTTGAATTACTTCTTGTTTTTGCATCATCTTTATTTCATGGCTGCTGATCATAGTTGTTTCATCAACCGAACTCAAGGGTATGGCATAGACCTCGTTCTGAACAGCAATCATCAAAGCCTGTATGATAGCCAGGGTCAAGGGCAGCTTGATTCTAAAACGAGTTCCCAGGCCGGGCCTTGCTTCTACAAATATTTCGCCGCTTAAGGCTTCAATCTTGCTCTTTACAACATCCAGCCCGACTCCTCGACCGGATACATCGGTTACCGTGCTGGCTGTACTGAAGCCTGGATAAAACAACAAGCTTATAGTGTCATCCCATCCCAGCGTCTCAGCTTGTTTGGCATCAATAAGGCCCTTTTCTACAGCTTTCTGCAGGACCCGTTCGGTGTTGATTCCCCCTCCGTCATCCTCCACTTCAATGTAAACATTGTTTCCTTCGTGGCGGGCCCGCAATAGAACCGTTCCCTTGGCCGGTTTGCCTTTTACTAAACGCTCCGGAGTAGGCTCAATGCCGTGATCGATGGCATTGCGCAGCAGGTGAATCAAGGGATCGCCTATTTCATCAATTACCGTACGATCCAGTTCGGTTTCTTTTCCTTCTATAATGAAGTCAATTTCTTTGTTAAGCTCTTTGGAAAGATCCCTGACCATGCGGGGGAACCGGTTAAAAACCTGTTCGACCGGCACCATCCTGACCTTCATAACCACCGACTGCAAATCGGTGCTTATCCGGTCAATCTGTTCCATCGCTTCATTCAGTTCAACAATTTTGCGATTGGCGGCGATCTGCTCAAGCCTGCCCTTATGCATTACCAGCTCACCAACCAGATTCATCAAATTATCCAGTCGCTCTATATCAACTCTCACCGTCTGCTTGATTTTAGCTCCTCTTTTACCGTCTTTAGCATCTTGGTCCAACACAGGGTTTTCTGGTTCCGTTTTCGCTGCAGACGTCTCGCGGGGAGCCAGTTGAGTCAATGCAATGACGTCACAACTGGCTACACTGACTTCGGAGATGTTGTTGAGGCGTTTTATGGTGTCGTCCAGCCCGTTTTTTGCCACCAGTAATACTGTAAAGGTTCCGTCAAATTTTCCGTCGTCTATGTCTTGAGCCGAAGGAACGCTTTTGACAACCTCGCCCTCCTCCTCAAGAGTTCTGAATACCATATAGGCCCTTACTGATTTCATAAGGCAATCCCGGTCTATCTCAATCTTCAGGGCGTATATTTTCATCCCACTGTTTTCCGCAACCTGAAGAATCGAATACTCATATTCATTTATTTCAATCCCGTTAATACTTGATGAAACCGCTTCCTGAAGCAGGGGGCTGTCTAAAACCAATTGCTGTTCAGCTACAGCGGCCGCTTCCTGTGCTCCCAGCCCAGACTTTATACTGTCCAACACCTCAATCAAATCGCGGTTGTCGCTTTCCCCCCCGTGGCCGTTTTCAATGTTTTCGACAATGCTCTGAATACGGTCAAAGGACTTAAATAGAGCATCGACCACATAGGGGCTGGCTGTCAGCAATCCCTCTTTGAGATCAGACAAAATATCTTCCATGTGGTGAGTTAAATCGGCCAGATCCTCAAAGCCCATGGTTGAAGACATTCCTTTTAAGGTATGGGCCGAACGGAAAATTTCGTTGAGGCTTGAGCCGTCATCGGGGTTCTTCTCCAGTTCCAACAGCTTCTGGTTAAGATTTTCCAGGTGTTCTTTACTTTCCTCAAGAAATACATCCAGATACTGCGACATATCCATTTTCATTCAATAATCCCCCCACATGTCGATATACTCAGTAAGCTTGCAGCAGCCTCATTATTTCCGCACTTATATCAGGTAATGGTATAATTTTATCGACTTTGCCCGTTTCGACAGCTGACTTCGGCATACCATATACGATACAGGTCGATTGTTCTTCAGCTATGGTTTTACCTCCCCGGTCTTTAACCATCGCCAGGCCTTTCGCCCCGTCGCTGCCCATTCCGGTCATTATTACACATACCATCCGCGACCAGAACTGATCTACCACCGATTCCAGCATAACGTCTACCGAAGGCCGATGTCCGCTCCGGGGAGGGTCTTGATTCAATGCCAGATGCAGACTCCTTCCCACCTGGCTTATCTGGGCATTTACCGTCACGTGGAAGTCGCCGGGGGCTATGTAAACGCATCCCGGCAATACCTTTTCCCCATGCTCCGCTTCTTTCACTCTGAGCTGCGACACACCATCAAGACGTTCGGCCAATGATCTGGTAAAACCGGCCGGCATATGCTGAACTACCAGGACTCCAGCACCGAGATTAGCTGGCAGGTTGGGAATTACCTGGTGCAATGCTTTGGGTCCTCCAGTAGACGTTCCAATCAACACCAGCTTATTTAAAGCTGCATTCAGATCTAAAGGCTTTTTATCAGCAGATGTTTTCCGGAAAGTCGACTTTAAATCTGCACTTCTATACAAATTCTGCAATTTTTTCCTCGCACCTGCTGCTACGAGAATTTTTCTTTTTAATTCCTCACCAAATTCTGTCATATTGTGAGGAACCCCGGCGTTGGGTTTGGTAACAAAGTCCACCGCACCCAGTTGCAGGGCCTTTAAAGTCTGTTCGGTTCCCTGTTTGGTTAGACTGCTCACCATTATTACTGGAACTGGATTGGTTTTCATAATCTGTTCCAAAGCCGTTAAACCATCCATGGCTGGCATTTCAACATCCATGGTCACCACATCTGGCCGCAGATTGGAAATCTGGGCCAGGGCTTCCTGCCCATTTCCAGCCCGTCCAACTGCCTCCATCTCCGGTGACTGGTTAATGGCGTCGGATATTACTCTGCACATGAATGCAGAATCATCAACTACCAAAACCCTGATTTTAGACATTTCGCCCCCCCAAAACGACTGCCTTTATAGCAGGCCTTTTTTTATCCACTCGCGCTGCTTGGCAAAAACAAACCCCACGATATGGTCACGTAAATTATCGGTAATTTCAATAAATTTTACGGCAACAGTATAATTCAAGCTTCCCACCTCTGCCCTACTGCACCTTACCACATGAGCTTTGCACGAAAATTCACCATCTCCAAAATTCAAGCACAGGTTAAGCATTTGTCCTGCCTCCAGGTTAAGACGGCTTATAAAGCACACCCCACCGGCACTTAAATCAATCGTAGTCCCTGGTTCGCAAGCACCCTCGGGTACTTTACCGACTATATTAAACCAGACGGGCAAGGATATCTCCAACCGAACAAACTCCCGACGCTGTGCCATACTGTCAAACTCTTCAGGAAGTTCCACAAAAACAACCGGAATCGGCTCTCGCTGCCGCCCTAACACCCTGGTCGTTGCACTCAGCATACCAGATCGATCACTGATTATTATGGTTGCAGGTTGACCCAATTTCAGAGGAACCAGTGCCCCGTGCCGGGTGGGCATGGCTATACAAAGGTGTTTACCGCTTATACCTTCAATCCGGCTGGGTAGCCTGTCCACATGCCCTTCCTGATCTTCGATTTCTACATGAATCAATTGATTGATCTTAAGTCCCTTACTGCGCACCTGGTCCCACCTGACTCTCTAAGATTTTACTATACCACCAATCCGACGAAAGAAGTTCCTTATGCCCCCGGAACGTACATCCGTGTTTTCAGTCTGTTTCTGGTCGTCACTGAGCAGTCGCTCAGCGATGATATTAATATTGGTTGAAGCCGCTGTTTTCGGAAATAGAGTTATAAAAGGCTGCTGCCGGCGAATTCCTTCTCCCACCAGCGGCTCGTCCACGATGTGGCCCAGGGGAGTAATGCTGAGTTCCAGGAACTTCTGACAGACCAGTTTGAATTTCTCAGCCACCATTATTCCTTCACTGTTGCTGGCTACCCGGTTTACGACCAGGTAAAGATTAATTGTGCCAGATTTTCGGGCAATGCTCTTTACAATGCCATATGCATCGGTAATAGCGGTTGGTTCGGGGGTGGTAATGACCAGCACTTCATTGGCCGCCAGAACAAAAGTTATAACGTTTTTCGATATACCGGCTCCTGTGTCTATAATCATATAGTCATACTGACCGTCCAGTTTTCCGAGTTCGGTGATAATTCTCTTCAATTCTTCATTATCCAGATTGGCCAGTTCATTGATTCCCGACCCCCCGGGAATGATCGTCAGGCCATATGGACCGGTTATGGTAATATCCTTCAGGCTCTTTTTACCCAAAATCAGGTGATGGAGGTTGTACTGCGGCACCAGGCCCAGCATTATGTCAAGATTGGCCAGACCAAGATCGGCATCCATCAATACAACCTTTTTTCCCCGGGCGCAAAGGTTCAAGGCCAGATTCAAAGCCAGGGTGCTCTTGCCCACTCCCCCTTTGCCGCTGGTAATTACCAGAACCCGGGTTTTGCGCATTTCATAGCGGAGCTCTTCTTCGATCTGCTGTTTTATGCCCTGCGCCATTTCTCTCAGCTTTTCGGCCTGGTCTTTCATTCTGCTTCATCCTTTCTGAGAAGCATTTTGGCTAGCTCCCAAGTATCCGGGACTATTATGTCATCCGGAACATTCTGGCCATTGGTTATGTAGGCGATCGGTTTCTTTACCTCGCAGACCAGATTCAGAAGCTGCCCATAGGTGCGGGTTTCATCCAACTTGGTCAGGATCATTTTATCGATGCCTATGGAGCTGAATTTCTGATGAATATTTATCAGCTCGGAACTGGGTGTAGTAAGGCTCATAACCAGAATTACCTCCTGGGGTCTCACCAGGGATACGCACTGACGAAGCTCTTCCAGGTGTTCATAATTGTAGGGGCTGCGCCCTGCGGTATCTACAAAGATATAGTCATTATATGAGAATTGGTCAACCGCCTCCCGCAACTCATGGGGAGTATAGGCCACGTTTATCGCAATGTCCATGATTTCGGCAAAAGTCTTCAACTGCTCTACCGCGGCTATACGATAGGTATCCAGGGTAACCAGGGCCACATTTTTATGCTCTACAAAAGTCATATTGGCAGCCAGTTTGGCAATAGTTGTAGTCTTTCCCACACCAGTCGGTCCTACCAGGAATACCAGCCGCCCCTTGCGTTCTTCGTCCGCCAGGGGGGTTATAGGAGGAAAGCAATCTTGAATACAATGCAGGCACACTTCCAAGGCCCAGTCCGGATCGTGGTTTTCGTCGCGGGGCAGCCTGGCCTCCACTTGAGTAGCTATTTTAACCGCAATGTCCTTGTCCACATTGTTTTCCACTAGGGTGTGAAAAAAGCCCTGCACCGGATCCGATATCCCTTTTAACACTTCCACTTCAAACATCTTTGACTTGATCTCGGCAATGATCTGCTTGAGCTTCTGCAGTTCTTCCATAAGCTGCGAGTCTTCTAAATTGCTAGGCTGGGGAGCAGATGCCGCTTGTTCCACCTGCCCCTGCTGCAGCAGCAGGGGCAGCATATCCCGCAGACGGTCCATGTTAACCCTTAAGGTGTCGTCTATGGCTACCGTGACTTCCACCTGGGGATGGCTGAAAAACCCTCTAATACCCTGCTTCTTAACATGCCGGGTATGCAAGATGATGGCGTCATTGCCCATCTCCTGTTTGGCCTTGCGCATGGCCTCCTTATAATCGCGCCCTACAAAACTCTTTACCTTCATGCCGACACCATCCCAATTACTTCTACATTGGCACTGGAATCTATTTCGTTATAAGACAAAACCACCAGATTGGATATAAAACGGTCCACCAGACGCTTGAAGTAAATACGCAAGACCGGAGCGCAGAGCACAATCGGGGTGATTCCTTTCCTGGTCAATTCTTCATAATGGTACATTAACTTGTCAATCACGTGCTGGGCAACTTCCGGATCAAGTGCCAAATAGGAGCCGTAATCGCTTTGCTGAACCGAATCACGCAACCGCTCTTCCAAACTCGGATCCAGGGTAAGAACCGTTATCTTTCCACAGTCACCGGTATACTGTTTGGATATCTGGCGGCGCAAAGCCTGCCTCACGTACTCGGTCAAAACGTCGGTATCCTTGGTAACCCGGGCATAGTCAGCCATGGTCTCCAGAATGGTAAGCATATCCCGGATTGAAATCTGCTCACGCAAAAGGTTGGACAAGATCCTTTGCGCATCTCCCAAACTGAGCAAATCCGGTATCAGCTCTTCGATTACCGCCGGATTCTGTTCTTTCATATAGCTGAATATGTTCTGCACTTCCTGGCGGCCCAAAAGCTCATGGGCATGCGCTTTGATAACCGATGTCAGGTGGGTTGCCAGTACTGAAGGAGGATCCACTATGGTATAGGATTTGGCTTCCGCATCCTCTTTATGACGCGTACTAACCCACCGCGCCGGAAGATTAAAGGCCGGTTCCTGGGTGTCTATCCCGGGAAGCTCGGTGTCGTTTTCGATATCAGGACCGATCGCCAGGTAGTTGTCCAAGATAAGCTCACCAGAAGCGATCTCTATCCCCTTGATTTTGATTAAATACGAATTGGGCTTTAACTGCATATTGTCACGAATGCGAATCGGGGGTACAATAAAGCCCATATCTACAGCACATTGTCGCCTGATCATTACGATTCGTTCCAGCAGGTCACCGCCCTGATCCGTGTCGACCAGGGGGATAAGGCCGTAACCCAATTCCATTTCCATCTTTTCTACCTGTAATAACTCCACCACATTTTCCGGCTTCTTAATCTGCTCTGCTTCCTGCATTTCTTCACCGGGAGCTTCCTCAACCACTTCCTTTGCCGTACGGCGCGTTATGAAAAATAGTGCACCGAACAGGGCGGCCAGAGAGTACATAGGCAGCATGGGTAGACCTACCGTCCCCAAACCAGCCAGGATAACCGCTGCGATAGCTAAAGCCCGGGGATGACCGAAGAGCTGGTTTCCCAATTCGGTTCCCAGACTGTCTTTGGAGGCGCTCCTGGTTACTACAATACCGGTGGCGGTTGATATAAGCAAGGCCGGGATTTGGGTGACTAAGCCGTCGCCCACGGTCAGAATGGTATATGTTTGCGCCGCATCGCTCAAAGCCATCCCTCTCTGAATCATCCCTATTATAAAACCCCCGGTAATGTTGATTATTATGATGATAATTCCGGCTATGGCATCCCCCTTGACAAACTTGCTGGCACCATCCATAGACCCGTAGAAATCAGCTTCCCTTTGGATGTTCTCCCGCCTCTGACGGGCGCCGTCTTCGTTGATCAAACCGGCATTGAGATCTGCGTCTATAGCCATCTGTTTCCCCGGCATGGCATCCAAAGTGAATCGGGCAGCGACTTCCGATACCCTTTCGGCGCCCTTGGTAATAACGATAAATTGAATGACTACCAAGATCAGAAAGACAACTAGCCCCACAACCGTATTGCCCCCCACCACAAACTGTCCAAAGGCCTGTATTACCTGCCCAGCGGCACCATTTAGCAAAATCAGCTTGGTTGAAGCCACGTTGAGCGACAAGCGAAATAGGGTCATAACCAGCAATAATGAGGGGAATACCGAAAAATCCAGCGGATTGTTGTTAAAGATAGCCACTAGAAGGATTATTAGGGCAAAACTTATATTAAAGGTCAGCAGAACGTCGAGAAGAGATGCGGGTAGCGGAATGATCATCATCATAACAACCGAGATCACCACTACGGCAACCAGCACATCGCTGTAGCGGCGAAGGCTGTTAATTATACCGCCTGTTTCTGCCATCCTTCATCCTCCTTGAGGGTTATAGCGCAATTTTTTTCTGCCGGTAAACGAAAGCCAGCACCTCGGCCACAGCCTGGAAGAGCTCCTCCGGCACCATATCTCCAACATCGGTACTTGAGTAAAGGGTACGGGCCAGGGGTGGATTCTCAACCAGAGCAACCCGGTTCAAAGCGGCAATTTCCCTAATCCGCAGGGCCATGTAATCCTGGCCTTTGGCCACAACCACCGGCGCACTCATGCGGGGTGCATCATAGCGAAGGGCCACCGCAAAGTGAGTAGGGTTGGTTATAACGACATCAGCCCGGGGAACTTCGGACATCATGCGGCGCATGGCCATTTCCCTCTGAATCTGTTTCTGACGGGCTCTTAACTGGGGATCCCCCTCATTCTGTTTCCATTCCTGTTTGATTTCGTATTTGCTCATCTTTAAGGACTTTTCGTAATCAAACCACTGGAAAATATAATCCACGATTCCGATAATAACATAAATAATGCCGACTTTGAGGGCAATTTCAAAAACTATGTCACCGAACACCACCATACTGGCCCCCAGTTCCATATCAATAAAACGGGGAAATACCGCGTAATTATCCTTAATAATGGTGTACACTACGTAGCCGGCTACGAACACTTTAGCCAGGGATTTAACAAGCTCCATCAGGGCCCGTCTTGAAAAAATCCGTTTAAACCCTTCTACCGGATTGAGGCGGTTGAAATTGGGGGTAAGTGATTCAGCGGAAAAAACAAATCCCACCTGCAAATAACTTACCAGCAGAGCAGCAACAAAAGTAGCACTAAAAACCGGAAGGCATACGCGCCCTAAAAGCTGCATGGCTTCCAGAAACATATAGTAGGTATAGGCCTGGGTGAGACTTTGGGTGCCCCGCTGCAGAAGGTACAACTGGGTAAAACCCTTGATTTGACTCACCATATAGGGAAACGAGAACAAAAGGGCCATTGAACCAGCCAGTAAGATTATCGCCGAGCTCAGATCGGCGCTTTTAAATACCTGGCCCTTTTTTCGTGCCTCTTCCCGCCTTCTGGGAGTTGCTTTCTCGGTCTTTTCACCGGTATCCCCGTCGGCAAAAAGCTGCAG
The DNA here is from genome assembly GCA_039679855.1 of Syntrophomonas sp. GTDB lineage: Bacteria > Bacillota > Syntrophomonadia > Syntrophomonadales > Syntrophomonadaceae > UBA5314. The sequence goes on along the minus strand of JBDKUE010000065.1, from coordinate 13,258 downwards.
GTCAAATATAAACCACTTTACCGGATCGTCCATAACTACCTCCCCATGGTCATCAGGAAATAGTCCAGGGATGAGAACAACTGGGTGAATAATACATTAAAAACCCATATAAAAATGGGCATCATTACCACGAGCAGCAAAAATCCCAGAATAATCTTGACCGGCATTCCCACCACAAACACGTTCATCTGAGGAACGGTTCGGGCGATAAATCCCATCGCTATATCACCGGTCAGAATGGCAATGACTATGGGAGCCGCAATCTTTATAGCAATGACAAACATAGCAACTGTCATACGGGTGATCTCGTCCATAAAGGCCTGTCCAAAGCTTAAGCCAAGCACCGGGACATATTTGTAGCTGTCTACCAGCCCTTGAAGTAGAAAATAGTGGCCGTTCATAGCAAGATAGACCAGCAGGGCCAGGGTCTGGGACAGGTTGCCCATCAAGGGAATCTGAGCACCCGATTGCGGGTCAATTACATTTACGATGGCGAAGCCCATCTGCATATCCATGAGCTGCCCGGCCAGTTGAATGCCTGATAAAACCATATAAGCGACAAAACCGATAGCATAACCGATCAACAATTCCAGGACCAGGGCCCATACGAAAAGTAACGGAGTTCCAGTTTGAGTAGGAAATTGAGCGGGCACAAAGAAAGCCATCGCGGCAGACAAGACCACAACCAGAAAGACTTTAAAGCGGACCGGAATTTGACGGCTGCTGAATATGGGCGCCGCAATGAACAATCCCGATAGGCGGGCCAGTATTAAAAAGAATGGCTCCAGTGCAAAGGGCATTTACGTTCCTCTCTTTTTTCTACCCCAGGCTTAATAAGCGGGGGATAGAGGTAATCAGATTAGAAGTAAAACTGGTCAGTATATTTAACATCCATGGTCCAAAGAAGACCAGCACCAGAAATACGACTATGATCTTTGGTACATAAGCAAGAGTCATTTCCTGCAGTTGCGTAGTAGCCTGCAAAATGCTTATAAGAAGCCCGGTCACCAGTGCCGCTCCCAATACCGGGGCTGAAACCAAAAGCACTGTCCAGAGGGCCTGATTGCCGATACTAAGGACTGCATCCTCAAACATAGCTTAACTCCCTTCACTTAAAGCTGAGCATCAAGGATTGAATTACCAGATTCCAGCCATCTACAAGAACAAACAAGAGTATCTTGAAGGGCAGCGATATACTCATAGGCGGCAGCATCATCATACCCATGGACATAAGAGCACTGGCCACTACCATATCAATTATCAAGAAGGGAATAAAGAGGATAAATCCAATCTGAAAAGCAGTTTTTAGTTCGCCAATAATGAAAGAAGGGATCAAAACATAATTGGGGATATCGTCAAAATTACGCGGCCTTTCCATCTTGGCCATGCGCACAAACAAAGCCAGATCCTTTTCATGGGTCTGTTTAAACATAAAGGTCCTCAAGGGCTTCATCCCCTCGGTGAAAGCCGTATCGGTAGTTATTTCTCCACGCAAATAGGGCTGCAAGGCCTTGGAGTTGACCTCCCCCAGGGTGGGAGCCATTATGAAAAAGGTGAGAAAAAGGGCCAATCCAATCAAAACCTGATTAGGAGGCATTTGCTGGGTTGCCAGTGAGCTCCGTAAAAAGCTCAATACAACCACGATCCTGGTAAATGAGGTCATCGTAATGAGCAGGGCCGGAGCCAGGGTCAACAGCGTAAGGGTGATGATAAGCTGCAATACTCCCGGGCCGTTTTGGGCGCCGGGGCTTCCAATCTGCAGGTTTACGTTGGGAAGCGGAAGCGGCTCTGCTGCTGCGGGAAGGCTTACCGCCATCGCAAACATTAGAGTAAGTAGGATTAATAAAATCGCGATTCTGGTATTATGGGGTTCGTTCTTGGTCTGCATTGCTCCTCCCTTTTTTACCTGCTGCTCCTTCACCAGGCACAGATATGCTCCTCATCCGTTTTATCTGCTCCTCCATGAGCTGGTGAAATTCCTCTTGTTTTTGGACCGGAGCCCGCCTGCGATCAACAAAGTTCGAAACAGCCTTTATCCATGGATTTGTTTCCTCCTGGGGAAAGCCCTCCAGGGCCTGCTGGCTGATCTCTTTCATAACCTGGGGATTGTCAATTTCAAACAGGCAGGTAATATTGTGATCGGTTACTCCCAGGGCATAGAGCTTCTGACCGACTTCGCACAAGACTATCCCCCGGTTTTGTCCCAGCATAACTTCATCAACCACATGCAGCCAGTTCCCCTGTAGGCGGCGTCTGGCCTGGCGGTTAAACACCCTGATGACGGTCCAGGCTGCTGCAACTATCAAACCCAGCACTATGATAATCTTTATCCCTTCCCACCACAGGCTGGTAGGTTGGGCGACCGGGGCCTGCGTTTTGTCATATTCCTGATTAAAACTCTGTATATCTTCCACAGCATTGACCGGCCATGCTAGAATCTGAACAAGCACCACCGCGAGCAGCATGGCCAGGGCGAATTTTTTAGCCCGACTGAGCATTTATTTACACATCCTAACCGATCAGCTTTAGGCCAGGGCTTTGCTTACGGCTTCCAATACCCTTTCGGGCTGGAACGGTTTCACTATGAAGTCTTTGGCGCCAGCTTGTATGGCGTCTATGACCATGGCCTGTTGTCCCATAGCACTGCACATAATAATTCTTGCGCTGGCATCTATGGCTTTAATCTCCTTTACGGCACTGATACCGTCCATCTCCGGCATAGTTATATCCATGGTTACCAGATCGGGCCGCAGGTCCTTGAACTTTTCAACAGCTGTAGCGCCATTTTCCGCTTCACCTACAACCTCATATCCGTTCTTACTCAGGATGTCCTTGATCATCATCCTCATAAAAGCCGCATCGTCAACAACCAGCACAGTCTTACCCATGATTAGCCTCCTTCTATAATTACTGCAGTCTGCTTACTCTATCCATGGGACTAATGATCGTGGTTATTCTAATACCATAATTTTCGTCAATAACCACTACTTCTCCTTTAGCGATAAGCTTTCCATTCACTAAAAGATCCACCGGTTCTCCTGCCATTTTGTCCAACTGAATTATTGAACCCTGCTGGAGTTCCAAAATCTCTTTAATGGTTTTGCGCGTTTTTCCGAGTTCTACCGAAACATCCAGGGGCACATCCATAATCAGGCCGATATTCTGTGGAACGCTAGGAGCCATCACAGTGCTTACCGGTGCAAATTGTACCGGTTGTACAGCATACTGCTGGTCTTTTCTTATCGACGCGGATGGAGCCGGGTTAGCCCAGACATCCGCTCCCGGTGCATAGACTGGTTCCACTGGTGAAGCGGGTGCTGCCGCCATTGGGGGCGGTACTGGCGAAGGTGCCGCCGCCTGCGGCTGAATCGGAGGCGGTGGAGCCGGAGTCGGGGGCACAACCGCAACCGGTTCTTTGACCGTTGGAGCTGCCGGCTCCAGGATGCTTTCAAGATCTATTTCCGGCTCAGGATTACCCATGGCCATCGCTATCATGTCGCGGACCGCTTCAACGGGTATAATCTGCATGCATTCGCTGTTTACCAGACCCTCAATCTCCATCTTGAATTTTACGCAAATTACCTCGTTATAACTGGTAGGAATTTTCATGAGTTCCTTCTCCAGTTCCGAGACGTTTACCAGGGGTGGAGCAATGTCAATCCGCTGATTGAACATAGAACTCAGACTGGTAGTAGCTGAGCCAACCATCTGGTTCATCGCTTCGCCCACTGCGCTGAGCATTATATCATCCGCCAGGTCCGCTGCGGCTTGCCCGTCTCCGCCCATCATTAAATCGGCTATTACTCCAGCATCATGTTCTTTAATTACCAGTATGTTGGAGCCGGTTAAACCCTGGCGATACTGAACTTCGACAACTACATAGGGCATTTCGTAGCTATTTGCCAATTCATGCCTATCGCTCACAATAACTTCGGGAGTGGTTATTGAAACTTTTTTACGCAGCAAAGTAGAAAGGGTGGTCGCTGCAGTTCCCATCGATATATTGCCAATCTCGCCCAGGGTATCTTTTTCAAAATCATTTATCAAGGACGCCGGCATATCGCTGCTGCTGGCAGGACTATCCCCCCGCAGCAGGGCGTCTATTTCTTCCTGGGAAAGAATACCGTCATTCATCTTCATTTCCCTCCTTTATCACCTCGGATATCTGAACTGCGGTTTTGTTTTCATGCGTTCCCGGTTTGCTCATAAACTTGGTGGTGTTTCCGATAACCACCGGCAGATCATCCTGAATTTTTTTATCTAAAATAACAACATCACCAGCGCTCAAATCTAACAAATCGCCAACCGTCAGGTTGGTACCGCCTAAGAGCACCCTTACTGGTAACTGGGCATTTTCCAACCTGGCCTGAATAATACTCATATTCTCAGGGGTTGGCTTCCGATGAGTTGACGAATAATAGTAGTGAACGCTGAGTTTATCAAGAATCGGTTCCAAAACCAAAAACGGTATACAGATGTTGATCATGCCCATTACATCGCCCATTTTACTCTCCATGGACACGATCATCATGATCTCACTGGGCGACACCAGTTGGGTAAACTGGGGGTTGCTCTCCACTCTTTCCAACTGCGGCTCCAGTTCAATAATGCTTCCCCAGGGCTCCTGGAGGTATGAAAGCATGCGCTGGCTGAGCTTCTCCATCACGGTCTGCTCTATCTCGGTCAAGGCCCGCAGCTTGTTTAGAGTGTATCCGGGCCCCCCCAGCAAGCGGTCCAGGAAAGCAAAACCCAGTTTGGGATTGATCTCCATGATTCCGCTCCCTTCCAGGGGGAATACGGAAAAAATATTGAGTATGGTAGGATTGGGAATAGAACGTATAAACTCCTCATAGGTCAACTGCTCCACCGACAGGATGTCCACCTGCACCGGGGCCCTCAGCTGAGCAGACAGAAAAGTCGCCAAAGCCCTGGCATAGCTCTCATAAATAACCTGCAGGGTATGCAGCTGATCCTTGGAAAACTTGTTGGGCCGACGAAAGTCATATACCTTGATTTTCTTTTTCTTTTCTTCCTGCTTCAGTTCATCGGCATCTACCGACCCGCTGTTTAGAGCCTGGAGCAGCGCATCGATTTCGCTCTGGGATAATACGTCTCCCATTCCTATCCTCCCTTAAGAGCTATTGCACGATTAATTCCTCAAAATAAACATTCAAGACCATATTCTTCCCCAGTGTGGTATTGAGGTCTTTTTTAATCTCTTCCCGAAGGTTGTTGCGATTGCGCGGATCCAAATCCGCTACTGTCTTGGAAGAAATGATGGTCAAAATCCTGTCTCTGATAACCGCTTTATACTTGGTAACTTCCTCAATATTTTTCTTATCCGAATCGGATATGGTAAGCGATATCTTGGCCTTCATAAACCTGGTTCCGCTTACATCGCCAATGTTGGTGGTAAACTCGCCCACCTCAAAGGGAGTACCCAATGTAGCCGATTTGCCCTCCTCCTTGGCCTCTTCTTTAGGCAGCAGGGGAGAAATCGTGCTGCGCAATACGAAATAAGAGGCCCCCAGGGTAATTACAAATACCAGCACTCCTATCAGGATTATTTTGATGGTGTCAAATTTCGAGCCCTTTTCTTGTTCCACCTTGGTTTCTTCTTCTGCCATAGAGGCCCTTCAACCCCTCTCACGGTTTTAAGTTGCTATAATATTGTTTCCTGAACTTTATTATATCGGCAAAAATGCTTTTAGTGGACTCTTTTACCACAAATTTCTTACCAGTTGTCAAAGTAATTACCGTATCCGGGGTTTCTTCAATGTGTTCAATCAGATCGACATTTATGGCCATCTTCTCACCATTCAGCCGGGTTACGCTTATCATCTGCTCACCTCTCATTCCCCCGGGGGTTATAAGCCCCCGGGGGAATGCCCTTAACGTTTAAGGTTGGCCAACTCTTGTAGCATTTCGTCGGAAGTGGTTATGATCCTCGAATTGGCAGTGAAGCCCCGCTCTACAATGATCATCTGTGTGAGTTCCTCAGATAAATCAACATTGGACATTTCCAGGCTGCTGGGCAGAATAGCACCCATACCCCCTGAACTGGGAGCTCCCACCATGGAGTCGCCGGAGTTGGTGGAAGTAACAAACCGGTTGCCCCCCACCTGCTGCAAACCAGCCGGATTGCGGAAATTGGCCAGGGCTACCCGGGCCAGGCTCTTTAACTGGCCGTTGTCATACTGACCGCTGATAACTCCATCGGACCCAACAGTCAGGCTCTGTAAAGATCCGGTGGGCAGACCGTTCTGACTCTCAACCTGCACTGTGGAGTCGGTGTTGTATTGCAAGAGCGACTTAAGATCTACCGTAATGTTTACCGGATCAGCCCCCACTGAGCTGCGATCAATAGTAAAAGACATACTGACGGTGTTAGTATTGGGTGTTGACGTATCTGTTTCTAATTTGCCGGACTTGTCAAAATTGATCTTGTTATACCTTATAACTCCAGCCCCACCTACCGGAGTCCCCTGGGGCTCAACGCTTTCTATGTTCGCCGTATCATCAATGGTCCCATCCCCGTCAGCGTCGCCAAATTTGGAGTCACCTGAAACATCACAATTCCAGCTATATGTAGGCGGAGTTGCGGTAGCATCGTCTACTGTTCTGAAGAATCTGAAATAAAGGACTTCTTTGTTTCCCAGCGAATCATAGTATTCTTTTGTAATCGTCTCCGACGTGTCATCTGCGGGTACACCTGTGGCAAGGTCAAAACCTGCAGCTATGTCATTAGCCTCGGTTTTGGAGTCCAGATTCCCGGTTACCCCCATTTCGGAGGTGGCCTTGGGAGCCATTAAATTGTAGGCGGCTATGTTTACTCCAGTTATTTTCGACACACTGGCATCAATGTTCCCCTCCAAATCCGCTAGCCACCCCTGCACCTGTCCTCCGTCAGAAGCGACCAGATTGCCCTGTTTATCAAAACTAAAGGATCCAGATCGGGTGTAAGAGGTTTCTCCATTGGTCTTGATGATAAAGTATCCGTTGCCGTCGATGGCCATATCGGTCAAGCGGCTGCTGGCCTGAGCAGCGGCGCCAGTATGTATCTGATCGACGCTGGAAACCGACATTCCCATGCCCACTCCCATCGGGTTGGTGCCGCCTGTATTATCGGTAGGAGCTGCCCCGCCGCGCATGGCCTGGTATAAGGTATCCTGAAATACCACCCGGCTCCTTTTAAAACCGGGTGTATTAACATTGGCCATGTTATTGCCAATTACGTCCATGGCCATCTGCATGTTCTTTAATCCACTAACTCCTGAAAACATGGAACGCATCATGTCCCATCAACCTCCTAAATCATCGGTGGGATGCAGCAGTCGTTTTGCATCCCGGAGCCTCCTCCAAGAGGTCCGGCTCCTATACTATTACAGCACTGTCAATATTGGTGAAGACATTCTCCCGCAGGCTGTTGCCGTCTACTGCTGTCACAACCGTGTTGTTTTTTACACTCACCACCAGGGCCAAATCATTCTCGTTCATAAGGATCAAGGAATCCCTCGCTCCCTTTTCCCGGGCCTGAGAAACCGCTTGATTAAGTTTGCTCATGTCCTCGGCGCTTAAAGAGATATTGCGCGCCTGCAGCCTCTCCTGAGCATGCCTGGAAAAGCGCAGTTCAGGGGCCATCTTTTGTTCGAGAATGTTTTGAAAGCTGGCACTGCCAGTCCTGGTCTGACTCTGCGAAGCCTTTGCTTTATTGGTTTGTACAGGTTGAATTGGCTGCTGCGGAAATACTATTCTCTGATCCATTTGCTTCACCTGCCTATTATGCCCCGGTCACTGTTTCTGTGGCATCGTTATTGGTTCCCGTACCTGTTTCCGTATCGGTTTCGGAATTACTCTGAAGCTGGGCAAGAATCTGCATTAATATCGTAGCTTCCGAATCTTTTGTGGATGCACCAATACCTACGATACTGCTCTGATCAATCTCCTTACCGTTAATGTAATAAGTTGCAGCTCCATCACTGATGTTTACCGAAGATATTACTCCGCTGAGGTATTTATCATCGTCACCGGTAGCTTCAGGATTTTCGTATACAACCGTGCGGCCTATCATGCCTCCCGCCTGCTGGAACAACATATTGGGCACAATGCTGTCAGTTATGGTTGTAGTCAATGACTTAAAACTTTCGTTCAGGTTCTGCATTTGCTCCAGGGAACTAAAGGACGCCATCTGTGCAATCTGTTCCGTTGAATCGGTAGGATTCAGGGGGTCCTGATTCTGCAATTGAGTGCAAAGGAGCTTTAAAAAAGCATCTTTATCCAGTTCACCCGTACTGCTTGAACTTGATGAACTACTGGAACTCGAAGTGGTTGACGACGCCGCTGAAGTACCACTGTAAACCATCCCCGTCGTGGGATCTACGTACATTGTCTCACCTCCTAAACTAGAAAATTATAACCGTCGCTGGCTTCTACCGTATCATAGGCGTCACTCTGAACCGAGCTCACTGGCTGGCTGGCGATCGGTGCAATTTCGTCTTCGGAATCAGAGAAGCCGAAAAACGGAATTCCCCGGGGCTGCTGCCACAGGTCCTGCCTTCCTCCCGGATCGCTCATCATACCCCCGCTGTCAAGCTGCACGTTTACTTCGGTCCGGTCTACCTTCATACCCTGGGCCTCCAGGTTATGGCGAAGGGCCTGAATATTCTGCTCCAAGACATTTTTAACCTGCTGGCTGCTGGTGGAAAAATGGGCCGTAACCGTTCCAGCCTCGTCAACCGCTATCTTGATGGTCATCTTGCCCAGGAAACCCGGTTTTAACTGCAACGTCATTTCAGAACTATTATCCTTGATCATAACCTCCGCTTTTTTTACCACCTGATCCATCAAATCCTGGGGATCAACCACCGCCCGGCTGTTTTGAACACTGGTCGGAACATTGCGTACCTGAACTTTGGGGATCTCCACCTCAACCTGCTGCAGTACCAGCGAATTCGTAGTATCTTCTCCATCGCTTGAAGACTGTTGTTGCCCTTCAGCTTGATTGCTATCTTGGGCCGGACGAACCACCGAAAACCTGTGACTTTCGAATTCAGCCAGTTTTTTACCTGTAGCACTGCCCGCATCCGCCTCAGTTTTCTTTACGGTTTTATCATCCATGACCTGGACATGGTTCTCCAGTTCGCTTGCTTCCCGACCGACACCCAGTTTGTCTACAGTCTGGGACTGCGCATCGACAGGGACGGTTTCCCCAGCGTTTTTCATTTTTGCCGAAGCTTTCCTTGTTTCATCATTTACCACCAATATGGCTGTTTGGGGTTCACTCGACGGCTGAGTAGCGGGACTGTCTGTTTTGGCAGTATTGACCGCTTCGATCGTCTGGCCGACCAGTTGAGGCATTTCCAGGTTGGCATCAGATGACAATCGGACCTCCGGGTTGGCAGGAGCATTTACTACAGCGCCGCCTGCTCCCGCTTGAATCTCCTGTTGCAATGGGTTTGAGTCAACTTTGACCAGCCCGATAAACGGTATAGCCATAACTGTGCCGGTTGAAGTGCTGCCTTGAGCGTCAGTCCCAGAGGTGTTATCGCCTGTCTTTTCAGTATTCTTATCTTCGTCAAGCTTAACTTCAGAAGACTGGTCTTTTACCTGTTCAACCTGATTTTCTTCCGTTTGGCCGGTTTCTGCTTTCATCGGATCCGATTTTTCCTGGACCTCGTTACTGGACGGCGAGTTGTCTCTGGGCACCTGGCAGGCCTTCTTTAATTGTCTCTCGAAACTGCTCCGGGTCGAGGAGGAATCCCTTACGCTTTTACTGCTTTGATTGGCCAAAACCACTCCCGCCTCTACGGGTGCTGCTGTGGCCGCCAACATTGTAGCCTGAACACCATTCAATCCTTTTTCACCTCCTTTCAGAAAAATAATGTATGATGAAGCTACCCCCCACTTGGAGCGGTAACCAACATCTCACGACTGATTTGAACTGCTTTATCCCGATCCATATTCTGCAGAATTGGGGCTACTGCATCGGCATTCATTTCTTGCAGGATGCCGATAGCGTCTTTGTTGTCAAGACGTGCCAGAATATCAGCGGCATCCTTACTGTTCATTTCCGCAAAATACTTGGCCATGTCTTTGTAGGAAGCCTTTTTGGCCCCCGACTGACCCTTGGCATCATTCAGTTCTTTATTCAATTTGGCCACTTCTGCTTCTAATTGAGTCTGGGGACTGGCTGCTAATTGCTGTTTTACTTTGGCCAGTTCCTGCTGCACTGATTGCAGATCCTGTTCCTTCTGCGCCAATCCCTTTTTTAATGTATCGTTTTCTTGAGCAAGTTTCTCCAGTTCAGTTTGCGGGGCGGCAGTCTGCTCTTTAACCTTGACTAAATTTTTCACCACCGGAACCTTTTGCAGGAGTGAAGGATCCCGATACAGGTTGAACGCTATGACAGCCACGCCCAGAACCAGTAATATTACTAGAATTAAACCCGAACGGGATTTTTTCTTTTCACTCAACAGTTGTCCTCCTCGTTTTAATAATGGTTAAAGATAATTCTCCCCGGAGGCTTCATCGCTCTGCTCTTCTGCCACGTTTTTACGGTAATGGGTGCTGATGGCCACCTCGTCTATAACCTTTTGCTCCTCCAGGCTCAATTCATGCCGATATTCCTGCCATTCCTTTTCCCGCAGACGCTCCAGCGACTGGCTTTCTTTTTTCCTTTCCAAAAGCATCGTGCGGGCATTCTCCACCCGCTCCTCAGCTCTGGCCAGGCGCACTTGCATCTGCCTGACCTGTTTGTGCAACACCGGCAGGTATTCCCGGTGCATCAAAGCCTCTTGCGACATGGGCTGGGCCAAGCCCAGTTCTCGAACCCGATCCTCCAGACGGACCAGTTTGTTGTTTAGCTGAACCAGTTGTTCTTCCACGCGTTCCTTTTCGGCCATGCAGGCCTGCAGTTCTTCTCTGGCCACCTGCTCACGCCGCAGGCTGACATTTAGACTGGTCTGAAGACGGAATTTAAATGCTTTCATGGCTTACACCTCATCTACGCAGGGCGTCTTCCAATCTCAACAGGGTGTCGTTAAAATCAGCTTCTTCGTAAACATTCTGCTTCAAGAAATCGTGGCATTTGTCTATCAGCATAAGTGCTTCATCAATTCGCGCATTGGAGCCCTTTTTGTAGGCTCCGATGTCAATAAGATCCCTGGCTTCCTCATAGGTGGAGAGAATCTGACGAAAGCGCTTCGCCTGTTCCATGTGTTCAGGGCTGGAAATATCGATCATCACCCGGCTGATACTGTGGCCTATGTCGATGGCCGGATACATATTGCGGGTAGCCAGGGCGCGGCTCAATATCAAATGGCCGTCAACGATACCGCGAACCGCGTCGGTAATGGGTTCGTTCATATCATCGCCTTCTACCAGCACCGTATAGAGGCCGGTTATACTCCCCTTTTCGGCGGTGCCCGCCCGCTCCAGCAGCCGGGGCAAAAGGGCGAATACCGAAGGTGTAAACCCCCTGGTGGCTGGCGGTTCGCCTATAGCCAGTCCCACTTCTCGCTGGGCCAGGGCAAAACGGGTCATTGAGTCCATCAAATACATAACATCCAGTCCCTGGTCGCGAAAGTATTCAGCAATGCTGGTGGCAACAAAAGCTCCCCGAAGCCTGATCAGGGCAGGCTGATCCGAGGTAGCCACTATTACCACCGATCTCTCAAGACCCGCATCCCCCAGGTCGCGCTCCAGGAATTCGCGAACCTCGCGTCCTCTCTCTCCAATCAGGGCAATCACATTAATATCTGCGTTGGTGTTGCGGGCAATCATTCCAATAAGGGTGCTCTTGCCTACCCCGCTGCCGGCAAAAAAGCCCATGCGCTGGCCCCGGCCTATGGTGGTTAATCCATCAATAGCTCTTACCCCCACCGATAGGACTTCCGCTATGCGGGTTCTTTTCAAGGGGTTGGGGGGCTGGTTCATAACCGGATAGTTTATCTCCGAATTAATTCGTCCTTTTCCATCCAGGGGCTGACCCAGTCCATCAAGCACCCGCCCCCGCAGCTCCATGCCTACTTTAACCCGCATGGTAGTTCCTGTGGCCAGCAGTTCGCTGCCCGGTCCAATACCTTCCAGTTCTCCCAGGGGCATTAAAAGGATGCGGTTGTTTCTAAAACCAACTACCTCCGAAGGAACCAGCTGGCGATCACTGGTTTGGATATAGCACAATTCTCCCAGGCTCAGGCGAGGTCCGGTAGCTTCCATAGTCAGTCCGATAACCTGTGATATCTTGCCCTTTAGCTGGCAGGTCTGCACCTTTTCAATGGTGTCTATCAGACTGCCCAACTCAAATGTTTTCGCTGAAGTCATCGGCAATCACATCCTGTAAGGCTTGTTCCACTTTGGCAATACGGGTGTCCAGCTGCGCGTCAACCACGCCCTGATCGCTCTCTATCACACACCCGCCTATTCCTACCCGGGCGTCAGCCACCAGAGCGTTGGCCAGATCCTGTTTTTCCATCTCCGACATTTCCTCTCTGGCCAGGCTGTCCAGAGCCGGTTCAATTTCCTCGGGATTTACATAAACCCGGAAATTGCCAGGTTGATCCAATAAATTTATAGCTTCCCGAATTACACTGATAATAATTTGGGGATTGGTGTTTACCTCGGTACTGATAACCCGTTTTGCCACCGCAATAGCTAGACGAGCCATATCAGCCGTGCTTGACTCCAGCAATTTTACTTTGGTGCGCCGGGCTTCTTCAAGAATCTGCCGGCACTGTTCCATGGCCATCTGCCGGTCGGCTTCGATTTCCTGGTGGGCTTCCCGGAGCCCGTTCTCATAGCCTTCCTTTTGAGCTTGGATTCTTATTTCTTCAGCTTCCTTTTGCGCCTGGGTTCTCAAAACCTCGGCGTCTTCCCGGGCATCGTCCAAAATGCTTCTGGCATCCTGGGCGGCCTTGTCCATCAGGTCCTTGACCATAGCCTCAGTTTCCATAACAATATTGGCCATCTCGTCTCTTATGCGCTCCGGATCAGGGCCCAAATCAGGGAGTGGATCGGCTTGGGGCATAACATCGAGCACAACCACCCGGGGGGGCGGACTGATTATAAGGGGCTCGGCCATGGTCAGATCAAACCTTTTTATAACCTTAGACAATAATCTCATCTCCTCCACCCCGGGCCACTACTATCTCTCCGGTTTCTTCCAAACGACGGATAATGTTTACAATTCTCTGCTGGGCCTCTTCAACATCACGCAGTCGGACCGGGCCCATAAATTGAATGTCATCTTGAAGCATTTCCT
>JBDKUE010000154.1:0-1689 GCA_039679855.1 Syntrophomonas sp. | reverse complement strand
GGGATAGCGCCCTGGAACCATATCTGGGCCTTTGACGGTCTAATTTTGGCCTTCATCCTGCTGGCTGTTTATTTGCAAAATATCTTATACCAGCGGCGTTTAGGTCAATTGCTGGCCTGATGGCCTTCTGTTGAAGGGTCATGGTAAACTTATACTGAAGTCACCATATTATCATAAACTCAGGCAAATATTACGGGATTTTTACAATGGGTTATAACAACTTTTAAAGGAGTGGCTGGATCTTGGAACAGGACAAAGTGCAGGAAGCATGTGATATTGTCATTGAAGCCTTCGGCAAGTCCTATGCCCTTTACGGTTTGCCAGATGTGCTGGGCAGGATCTACGGGGTGTTGTTTTTTGCTGAAAAACCCATGGGGCTTGAAGATATAGCCCGGGAACTACAGGTCAGTAAGGCGACGGTGAGTGTCAACGTACGGATCCTGGAATCGGTCAAGAGTGTGCACAAGGTATGGGTTAAAGGAAGCCGTCGCGACTACTATGAGGCAGAACGAAATGTTTCCAAACTTATGCTTGAATCATTGCGCGCCAGTATGCAAAGGGAAATGGACATTAGCAGTGAGGCGATCTCCCGCAGCAAGGAGCTTTTAGGCAAGTTGGTGGATTCGCCCGAGGCCGGGGAGAGGGCTATTAAGCACTTCGACAATTTGACCAGGCTGGAAAAACAGTACGAATGGAGTTATATGGTTTTGAGTGATATTATGAACGCTTTGGAGAAGCCCGAAGATGAATAAATGAATCTCTAATAAGAAACGGGGGCCAAAAGGAATGGGTGTTTAGCAAATTACTTTTAATTATGAACCGTATAAAGCGGTATAACCTTCAATCGAACTCATAGGAACGAAGTCGTCGCTCTCGATCAGGCTCTTGATATCATTAATAGGCGTCACAAAGTTTAGTTCCTGTGCTTCTATATATTCAGAATCTGCAAAATTCAATCCGACCAGTTCTCCCCTGGTGTTGAACAGAAAACCTCCCATAGTTGAGAAATCCATGGGAGCCGATATCTGAATCAGATTCATATCGTCAACCTTTCGCCGGGCGCTGCTGACAAGTCCGTCAGCCATGGTCTTTTCCAGTCCAAACGGGCAGCCAATAAAATATATCTTGCTGCCGGTTGTCAATAAATCGGAATCTCCCAGAATAGCTGGTTTTAAGACATCCCTTTTAGGAAATTTAAGTATGGCGACATCCTGTTCTTTGCTGTAGCCGCCGACTTCCCTGCTTGCCAGAATAGATTTGTCGGGCAGTTCAATGCAGGCCCAGGCAGCTCCGTCGATCACAGCCAGGTTGGTCATTATTTTACCATCCGAACTGACTACCAGTCCATCACCGTATCCCCAGAAATCAAGATTGCTGGTAAAGGTAACAACTGAAAACACCGATGGTTCGATCTGTTTGAAAATATCTGAAGGTGTGAGCGACAGTTCTTTTACCGGGGCTTTTTTCAACATTATAGACACTGTTTCGGTGGGTTCATCCCAGGCAACCCTGGCGCCTAAAGCGGTGGCGACAAAAGACAGGGGGACCAGGGTGCGTCCGTCCACAATTTCCGGCGGGCTGTCCAGGGTTTGAGCTTTGCCGTTTACGATGGCATTGGTTTTTCCGATCTGTAATACCAAGAGGGTCTTATCCTTTTTACCCAGAATAGTTTGAGTTTCGTTCATCCAG
>JBDKUE010000042.1:0-60230 GCA_039679855.1 Syntrophomonas sp. | reverse complement strand
AAGATATTAGAAAACATGATCATTATGAAAAACCGAGTGTGAAGAGAAAAAAGAAGTCAGAAGCGGCCCGTAAAAAGAAAAAGTTCTAAGGAGGAGGAGGCCGTTTGTCGTCCCTGAATGAGCGATTAATTACTGATATGAAAGAGGCCATGAAACAGAGAGAGGCCGGGAAAATACGTCTTTCAACCATCAGGCTGCTCAGGGCGGCGCAGAAAGAAGCGGAGGTGGCCAGGAAACGGGAACTCGATGACGATGAAATTCTTGAGCTGATTGTCCGCGAAATAAAAAAACGAAGAGATGCCATTCCAGAATACGAAAAGGCCAACAGGCTTGAATCCATAAAGCAGTTGGAAGAAGAAATAGCAGTTCTCACTAATTATCTTCCCGAACAAATGGATGAGGATGCGCTGAAGAGCATAATACAAGAAGCAATCAACCAGACTGGTGCCGGCAGCGCAAAAGATATGGGCCGGGTAATGAAAACCCTGCTTCCCCGGATAAGGGGTAGGGCTGACAGCAAAAAGGTCAGCCAAATGGTCAAGGAAATGTTAAGCTAAATAAGGCCCGGCAGGCGCGCCCTGCCGGGCCTTAAATGGTCAAGCGAGAAAGGATGAGAATGTCTTGGGCCGGATGAACCGGGGGATGAAAAAACGCCAGACCCTCACGTACATAATAGTCGGGTTTGTGATCTTGTCGTTTATGGTCAGCATATTGTCTTTCGCATTCTATTGATTCTATAATATCGAATGCTGTGTTTTAGTTAAAAACCTGTGATAGTATCGCGGGTAATATTTCTTATTGCCATTGAAGCGCCTTTTTTAAAAGGGCGCTTTTTTTATGGCCTCGCCGATCCTGACAGTGCTGGTCAAGAATGCGAGGAATGGTCCGGGCATATATTTAGGTGACGCTAGTTTGGGGAGGGGAAATAATGAGCAAGCGCAGAGAGGCCATCAGCCGGGCGGTGGCGGACCTATTGGAGATACCCAAAGACCTGGCTCTTGATCTGCCCAGGGTTACGCTGGTGGGCAAAGGGGAGCTTTATATTGAGAACCACCGGGGGATCATTGAATACAGTTCGGAGCGCTTGCGAATAAATCTCAACCGGGGCTATATCGAAATTGAAGGGCGAGATTTGGAGATAAGCGTTTTAATGCCTGATGAACTGGTGATAGTGGGAGAGGTCCGCTCTTTGCGATACCTGGATTAAATCAACCGGGGTTGGGCAGTCCCGTTGCATTGAGCTTATTATGCACCTGCCGAAAGCTCCCGGCGGGATATAGGAGGCGGCGATGAGCAAAAAGATCTTTGAGCAACTGGGCGGAATGGTTACCGTAAAACTCAAGGGCAAGAACCTGGAGAAGGTAATAAATATGGCCATGGCCCGGGGTATCTTTTTATGGAACATAAAAAAGAACGATGATGGAATAAGCTTCCGGGTTCGCCAGAGCGGGTTTAACGCGCTGCAATCGATCAGTGCCGAAGGCGGCTTTGAACTGGAGGCTACCAGAAGGCAGGGACTGCCCTTTTTTAAGCAGGTATTAAAACGCCGTATGGGCTTTTTAGCAGGAGCACTCTTCTTCGTGGCCGCCCTCTACTTCCTATCTTCTTTTATCTGGTTTATAGAAGTGAGCGGAAACCGGGTGGTAGGGGAAGAGCGGATTCTGGACAATGCCCGTCGCCTGGGGGTTTACTCAGGGGTGACCAAATGGTCTTTTAGCGCCAGGGAGGTGGAAGACGCCCTGCTTAGGGATATAAGTGAAATTTCTTATGTCAGGATTAATATCAAGGGAGTAAAAGCCCGGATTGAGATAGTCGAAAAAGTCCTGCCCACCCAGGAAATCACCGGCCCCTGTCATATTGTGGCCGTGCGCGACGGGGTGGTGGACGACATCCTGGTATTAAACGGCCAGGCAGCGGTTAAACCCGGGGATGTAGTGGTAAAAGGGGATATACTCATATCCGGCCTCCTGGATCCCCCCAGCAGTCCCTACGTGCCCGAGAGTGAAGAGGAAAAAATAAATAAAAAAGCCAGCCTGGTCCGGGCCCGGGGTTCAGTGATGGCCCAGGTATGGTATGAAGGCTATGGAGAGTGCGCCATGATGTCGGAAGAATTGGTTTTAACCGGGGAAAAATCGCACATGGCATATATAGAGACCCCCTGGCGAAAGCTAGTCATCAAAAAGGCAACCGAATTTGCCATGTCGCAAAACAGCACGGCGGTAAAAACCTTCAACACCCCCTGGGGAGAATGCTCACTGGTGCTGGTTACGGCCATGGAACAGTCAGTGCAAAGAGAGGAGCATTCCGAAAACGAGGCAGTAAATATTGCCCGGGAGCGGGCCTTAAAGAACCTGGCCGAACTTTTGAACACCACTCAACCCTTCAACGATTGCCGGGTTGAAGTTTTATCATCTCCCAGCGATCCAATCCTCAGGGTAAAAGTTGCGGTCGAAATTATCGAAGACATCGGTCAACCCCAGCCGTTTGCTCCGCAGCAAATGGCAAAGAAATAGCTTCATGTGATATAATAACCTAGTACTCTGTCAACCCTAATTCTATGTATTACGCGTCGAGGAAAATTTTTGTAGGACAAGGCGGAGGAATGAGTAATACTGGACGTATTGCGATTGACGACAACGCAGTCATGCGAAAATTTACCCGACGATAATATGTAGAATTGGGGTTGACAGAGTACTAGTACTCTGTTAACCCTGGTTGTTGTCTAAATTAAGGCAATGTTGTGGCATATAGGCATGGTTTTTGTCGATGGAGCAAACAGCATTGCCAGGTCAAGAACATGTCTGACGGTGTAGGGGGTTTATGATTGGCGGAAAAAGAAGCGGTCGTATCAATTGGGGACAACCTGCAAGCAGCCGTATTTTTCGGTTCGGGGGATGAAAATTTCAAGCATTTGAAAGAGCTGTGCCAGGCCGAACTGCACGCCCGGGGCGGGGATGTTTTTATAAAGGGCCGGGAAGAAGATGTCAACCGGGCATTGGATATCGTCAATGCCCTTCTGGATATAGTTGAAGGTGAAGGACAGCTCAAATTATCTGATATCAATTACGTGGCCGGACTGGTGCAGCAGGGTCACAAGGCCAAACACCAGGATATAACCGGGAGTGTAATATTAAACTCGGCCCGGGGAAAGCCTATCAAGGCCAAAACCCTCGGGCAAAAGCGATATATCCAGGCCATACTGCGGGATGATGTGGTATTTGGCATTGGACCGGCCGGGACGGGTAAGACTTACCTGGCCGTGGTCATGGCGGTACGGGCTTTAAAAAGCCGGGAGGTTGAGCGTATTATCCTGGTCCGCCCGGCGGTTGAAGCGGGAGAAAAACTGGGTTTTCTACCGGGCGATTTTATCGAAAAAGTCAATCCTTATCTGCGGCCACTTTACGACGGCCTTTTTGACATACTGGGCGTGGATGTAACCCAGCGCTATCTTGACAAAAACGTCATTGAAGTAGCTCCCTTGGCCTATATGCGAGGCAGGACCCTAAATGACGCTTTTATAATATTGGATGAGGCCCAGAACACGACACCCCAGCAGATGAAGATGTTTTTAACCCGGCTGGGTTTTGGGTCCAAGGCAGTTATAACCGGTGATATTACCCAGGTGGATCTGCCCCGCGAAGAATATTCGGGGCTCATTGAAATCCAAAAAATACTGTCAGCGGTAAAAGGTGTTTCTTTCGAGTATTTAACCAAGGAGGACGTTATCAGACATCCTCTGGTTCAGAAGATAATAGACGCCTATGAGAGTTTTGAAGCGGGGCTAAACACCAGGGATTAGGTTAATCCCCGTTTTGTTTAAGGAGCAAAAGATTACCTATGGCTAATATAGCAGGGTTTCTATGGCGGAAAATCGCTTCTTATTTTCAACGTTCGAGCACAAAGCGACTGGTTGGGGGGCTGATCTTCTTTACCCTCACCATTCTCGTGTTCTATAGTAAATCAACTCCCAGCCAGCTCAACATGAGGGTTGACGAGGTTGCCACCCGTACTATTCAATCAACCGTAACCGCCATAGTGACAGACCAGAAACAGACTGATGAAGCCAAGCGCCAGGCCGGCCAGCGGGTTCAGAAAGTGTATCAGGAAAACAAGTACGCTCCAACCAATACCCGCAATGATATAAACACTTTTTACACCAATATCAATACTATATTGACCGCTACAGATGACAATGAGCGCAAAGCCAAACTGACCTTTCTTTTGGAAACCAGCAATAAAAGCGACAAGGTAAAACTTCAATACAGCTATCAGGAGCTGGCTCAGTATGCCCTGGATCGCCCCCCGGGTGATTTTGAGCAGATCCGCAAAGCCAGTCTTGATGTGGCCGAAGCCATCATGAGCAACCCTATTAAGGAGGATACCCTGGACAGCGCTTACACCCAGGCCGATCAGGCCATAGATAAGTATGCCTACGCTCCAGCTGCCCGGGATATTATAAAAATTGCAGTTATTAACAACCTGAGACCCACTTTTTTGTATGACCGGGAAGCCACTGATAAAGCGGTTACTGAAGCCATGAATGCCGTTTTGCCGGTTCAAAAAACGATAAAGGTGGGCGAGGTAATAGTTCGCGAAGGGGAGCGGGTCACCCAGGAACAGATATCCGTTCTGGAGCAGCTGGGTCTGCAGAGGAACAAGAACTATCCTCTAACGGTGGCGGGCTATGGGGTCTTTACCATTCTGGCTTTCTGGCTGATCATCGAGTATTTGCGCCGCTACAATCGAGAAATATACAACGACGACCGTCTGCTCATAATGATCGGAATCATTTTTATATTAATTCTGCTTACCTCACGGCTGGCCAATATCATAAGGATCAGCGACCAGCCCGACATCAATGTGCTGCGGGGTTTTCTGGCCCCGGTGGCAGCCGGCTCTATGCTTGTCGCCATCCTGCTTAACAACCGCCTGGCCTACTTTTTTACTATGTTAATGGCCGTATTTACCGGTCTGCTGAACGACGGCAATCAGCTGGCCTACACAGTGGTGGCTTTTGCCGGAGGCATTGTCGGGATTTTCCGGGTTCACCGCCTCACCCAAATGTCCGATCTGGCCAAGTCAGGCCTTTATATTGCTCTTATAAACATTTTTGCCATATTTAATATGGCTTTGATAAACGGCCAATTGACTATCGATTATGCTATAACCGGCGCTGTAATTGGCGCTGTAAATGGTATGCTTTCCTCCATTATGATGATCGGTTCTCTGACCCTTTTGGAAAGCGCTTTTTCCATAACCAGCATGATTCGCCTTCTGGAACTCTCCAATCCCAATCATGAACTGCTGCGCAAACTACTTATTGAGGCTCCCGGAACCTATCACCACAGCTTGATGGTGGGGAACCTGGCCGAGGCCTCCGCCGAGTCTATCGGAGCTAATCCCTTGCTGGTTAGGGTCGGCGCGTATTATCATGATATAGGCAAAGTAAAACGGCCGGAGTATTTTGTGGAAAACCAGAGGAGTTTTGAAAACCCCCACGAAAAAATTGCGCCGGCTTTGAGCGCTCTGATAATAACCTCCCACGTGCGGGACGGGGTTGATTTTGCCCGGGAAGCGCGCCTTCCCCAGGCCATAGTGGATTTTATCGAACAGCACCACGGCACCAGCCTGGCCAAGTATTTTTATACACGGGCACTGGAGGAAGACCGGGAAGGAAACCTCAGCGAAGACAGCTTTCGTTATGAGGGGCCCAAACCGCAAAGCAAAGAAGTGGCCCTGGTTATGCTGGCCGATATAGTTGAATCCGGTGTGCGATCCCTGCAGGAACCCACCCCGGACCGGATCAGGAATATGGTCCGCATGCTTATCAAGGATAGATTTGACGATGGGCAGTTAGAGTCCTGTGACCTGACCTTCAGGGATCTGGATATAATAAGAGACTCTTTTTGCAAAATTCTGGAGGGCATCTACCATAAACGGATCGAGTACCCGGAAACCATCGTTCGAGAGTTTGAAAAAAGGAGAGAGAAACATGGAGACCATGATTATAAACCAGCAGAACAAAATCCCGTACAATAAAAAGCTGCAGGAAATCATTGTCAAGGTCGCCAATGCCGCTGCTAAATTGTGCAAGCTGTCAAAAAATACGGAAGTTAGCATTATGATAGTTGACAACAGCTATATTCAGGAATTGAATTTGATATACCGCGGCCAAAACCAGCCCACTGATGTCCTGTCCTTCGCCATGAATGAACTGGGCGAAGATGAACCCGATCTTGATATTGCGGGAGACGTAAATATATTGGGCGACATAGTCGTATCCCTAGAAAAGGCCCTGGAGCAGGGTGAAGAATACGAGCATGGCCTGGAAAGGGAGTTGGGCTACTTGGTGGCTCATGGACTGCTCCATCTGCTGGGGTACGACCATGAAAACGAAGAAGAAAAAGCGCTCATGCGACAGCTGGAAGAAAAAATAATGCAGAGTGTGAAACTGGAAAGGTAGAATCTATATGGGCGGGTTGCGTCAGAGCTTTGCCTGGGCCCTGCAGGGACTGGGCTACGTACTGCGTTCCCAGAGGAATATGAAGATTCACCTGGTAATGGCAGGCCTGGCAGTGGCAGGAGGTTTATTTTTTAAAATAGCCCGTGTGGAATGGGGGCTTTTAACCCTGACTATATTTCTGGTACTTAGTGCCGAAACGGTCAACACGGCTCTTGAGAAAACGGTTGATCTGGTTACCAGTGAATACCATCCCCTGGCCCGAACCGCCAAAAATGCGGCAGCCGGGGCGGTCTTGCTGATGGCTCTTAACGCTGTTATAATGGGATTTATCATCTTTTATCCTCATCTGATTAAATGGGTGACGGGAGATTAACGTGAAAACAGCTCAGGAATTGATAAAGATGGCTTTGGAAGCCCGTGAATTTGCCTATGCTCCTTATTCAGGCTTTTTGGTAGGAGCTGCACTAGCAGGAAAGAGTGGTCAGGTCTATACCGGGGCCAATGTAGAAAACGCGTCTTATGGTCTGACGGTTTGCGCCGAGCGAATCGCGGTGTTCAAGGCCGTCAGCAGCGGTGAAAAGGAGTTCTCCCAGATCGCCATAGTAGGCAGCACAGAGGGCCCGACCTACCCCTGTGGAGCGTGCCTTCAGGTTCTGGCCGAATTTGCTCCGGGCTTAATAATATATACCGGGCCTGACCCTGAAAAATATCAAGTATTTAACTTGAGTGAGATGCTTCCCCAAGCTTTCTCTCTTAACACTAGGAGGTAAATTTTAGTGAAATCAGGTTTTGTAAGTATAGTGGGAAGGCCCAATGTGGGTAAGTCCACATTGATAAACCATATAATGGGTTCGAAAATTGCCATTGTATCTGATAAACCGCAGACCACCAGGAACCGGATTCAGGGAATATACACCTGTGACGAGGGCCAGGTGATCTTTATCGACACCCCGGGGGTTCATAAGCCCAAGCACCTCCTGGGCGAATACATGGTAAATGTATCGGCCCGTTCCATAAACGAAGTGGACCTGGTTTATTACATGGTGGATGTCACCCGTCCCCTGGGCGGGGGGGAGCGCTATATCATAAACATCCTGAAAGAAGCCTCGGTTCCTGTTTATCTTCTGCTCAATAAGATAGACCTGGTTGCCGAGGAAAACATAGAGGAAACCATGCAGGATTTCCATGGCATAATGAAATTTACCGAAGTGATCCCCATTTCGGCAGCCAGGGGCACCAATATAGACCAGCTTTTGGTGAAGACCTTTGCCGGACTTCCGGAAGGGCCACTGTATTACGCAGAAGATGACCTGACTGACCAGCCGGTATCCTTTCTGGCCGCCGAGCTTATCAGGGAAAAAGCCCTCTTTCTTACCCGAGATGAAGTCCCCCACGCCATAGCGGTAGAGGTTGAGGCTTTCGAACATAAACGTGCGGGAAAAGTATATCTGCGGGCCGTAATATATACTGAACGTGAAACCCAAAAAGCTATAATAATAGGCAAGGGTGGGCAGATGCTGAAAAGCATCGGGGAGCAGTCCCGGCATGATATTGAGCAGATGCTGGACACCCAGGTATATCTGGATCTCTGGGTAAAAGTGAAGAAGAACTGGCGGGATAATGAAGGCAATCTGAAACAGTTGGGCTATCGGCCTTAGTACAGCGTTCTGTATATTGTGTATATAAGTTGGCGCAGATTTTTTTGAAGTACAAGGCGGAGGCGGCTCCTTGGCGTCCTGCCACCGCCGCATTAGCCCGTCAGTGGGCGTCAGAGTGAGTAATACTGGACGTATTGCGAGCGACGACAACGCAGTAATTCGGAAAAATATGGCCAAATTATGTGCACGAATATACGGAATGCTGTACTAAAATTACGCCTTGGGCAGGAGGACGCTTATGCTTGCTTCCTATATGGACAGCACTAATTTGAAGGCGGAAGCGACTGCTGAAGACATCCGAAAATTGTGTGAAGAAGCCGCCACTTTGCATATGGCGGCTGTTTGCGTTAACCCCTATCGCGTACCGCAGGCCAGTGGTTTGTTAAAAGGGACCGGGGTTAATGTGTGTACGGTGATAGGGTTCCCACTGGGCGCATTGACTCCCCCCGGCAAACGGCAGGAGGCCTGCCTGGCTTTAAAACAGGGTGCCCAGGAGCTGGACATGGTTATCAATATCGGCGCGTTAAAGGACGGCAATTACGGGCTGATTAAAGAAGAGATAGAGCAGTTGGTCGGGTTGAAACAGGAGTTCCCATTCCAGTTGAAGGTAATTGTGGAAACAGCCCTGCTTACGCATGAAGAACTGGTTAATATGGTCTCCATTGTCAGCAGCAGCGCTGCCCAATACATCAAGACTTCCACCGGGATGGCCGCTCGCGGGGCCAGCCTGGAAGACCTGGAGGTGATCAAACAGTATCGTAGACCCGGGCTAAAAATAAAAGCCAGTGGTGGAGTGCGGGAATTGGATTGGGCCTTGCGCCTGATAGCTGCCGGAGCGGATCGGATCGGAAGCAGCAATGCAGGCGCCTTAGTAAAGGAGTACCTGAGCCAGAGAGAGTCTTAAACGGGTTAATTTAAGATCTAAAGGGTCGGCTCGGACTAAAGTTTTTAAGCCTTAAAACAGTAGGCTGGTCCTGAAACATCTCTACTTGGCCTTGAGGCCCGAGTTTGAATAAAATAACAATCCGGGGTGGTATATCGCAGTGTATTACCGTACCAGGGCCGTGATTCTAAAAAGCAAAGATTACCGGGATGCGGACAAGCTCATGACGGTCTTTTCGGAAAAGGAAGGCAAGTTTCGGGCTATTGCCCGAGGGGTTAAAAAGCCGCGCAGCACTATGCGGGCTTCCCTGCAGCCTTTCTGCCATTCCCAGCTCTATCTCAACCGGGGAAAGGACCTGGATCTCATTACTCAGACCCGATTGCTGAGCTTTTACGGCAATATCAGGGAGGACCTGACCAGCACCCTGCAGGTTATCTATCTTTTAGAGCTGCTGGACAAGGCGCTGGTGGATCGGGTTCCTATGCTTCAGCTGTATCAGGATGTATTTAATGTCCTGGAAGCCCTGGAGCAAATAGGCTATAATCCTCTCTTTATCCGCTATGCGGAGCTCAGTGTCCTTACCAATTCCGGCTATAAACCGGTAATGAACCAGTGTGTTCACTGCCACAGCGGAGACGACCTGGTCCCAGTGTTTGATCTCCCTGCCGGGGGAGTGGTGTGCAAGAAATGTCAGGGAGAGACCGGTTCAGGGTTTGCACTGTCGGGAGAGGCTCTGGCGATATTGCGGATGATGCTGCACAGCCCTTTACAGGCGTTGCCGCGGGTCAAAGCCAAGCCGGCGTCTCTAGAGCAGCTGGAATTATTTTTAGAAAGATACCTGGAATACCACCTGGAGAGCAGATTCAAGATGAAAGATACCATGCGCAAGCTAAAAAGCCTCCTATCCGGGCTTTATTAAGTCCGGCAGGATGGCCGGCAGCAGATCGGGGAAGGGAGAGTTGGTAATGGCCGTTAACATAGTTGACAATATGGCAGACAAGTTCAGAGTTTTTCTGAACAACCTGGCTATAGATAATCAGGCGACTATTTCCGAAAGAACCAAGGCAGTTACCAGGGCGATAAACCAGCAATACTGGCACATGCGTTCCGATACCCGCAATATCCATTTCCTGGGTTCATATGGCAGGGATACGGCTATTAAGGGATTGACCAATATAAATCTCTTAACCGTTTTACCCGGATCGGTATACAAACGGTTTCAATCCTATCCGGGCAACGGGCAGGCTTCACTCATGCTGGAGATGAAGGAATCCATCAAGCATATTTCAATGGGTGCCTACATAAACAGCGAGGGCTGTTTGCTGATGCCGGTGGACAACCTCACCATAGAAATCATTCCCGGTTTTGCGACCGATAAAAAGGCCTTTTTATATCCCGAGTCTCATGACGGGTGGCGCTGGGCTACCTTCAACCCACTGCGGGAGATTGAGGCCATTGATGAGTACAACTATAAATACGGGGGCAAAGTCAAACACCTGGCCAAGATGATGAGGGCCTGGCGGGCTGCCTATCAGGCCCAAATTCCCGGTATGTTGATAGACACCCTGGTCATGAACTTTATGGATGACTGGGAAGGCAATTCGACTTCCTTTGCCTATTACGGGTACATGTGTCTGGACTTTCTAGAGTACGTGGCCGGTCTTAGAAAAGAGCAGCTGGTCTGGTACGCCAAGGGCAGCAACCGCAAGCTGACCCGAGAAGAAGATTTCGGAGCCCATGCCTATACGGCCTACAAAAAAGCCAAACAGGCGTTGCAGCTGGAAAACGACGGCAGCAGTCCCCGGGCCAGCCAGGCCTGGCGCGAGGTCTTTGGTCCCTTGTTTCCCATTTAAAGTTTTGGTGAAGAAAATAATTCAAGAAGAATTCCGCTACCATTAACAACCTAAACTGAAATGGAGATTGTTTTACCATTCAAGATCTTCTTACCGCCCCGGGGGGGCGGGAGGCGGTAAGATATCAACAATTCACAACCGCACCTGGTTAGTGCTCCATTCTTATAAAGGCCTCAACGCATACCGCTATTGTGAGACAGGCAGTTCTCCTTAGTCCCATTACCTGGCTCAGTACCTATAGTTCAACCTCCGATATTATCCGGGTAGTATGTTTTAGCGATTGAATGATTTTTTATTTCATAGTATATAACAATTGACAGAAAGGTAATATATTGCGTATTATAAGGGCAACATATTACCTTTATTTAAATGAATGAATTGGAAATTCGTCAATATCAAAAGTAGAACCCATGTTATAAAGGTAGGGTGCTGGGAGGTGCAGGACGGTAATATATTAGTTTTTAGAAGAGTATGTAGAGTGCAAGGTCGTACCAACCAATTGGCAGGATTTTGGAAAGTCTGTGTCGAAAACAAGGCATAGTAGCTGAAAACAACTACAGATTTTCAGCTAAATTGGAAAGGGAGGAATAAAGATGGAGAATCCTCAGATGAATGTTGGCCAGCGTTTGTGGAATGTCATAGTCAGTCCCTCCCGAGCTTTTCGAGCTATTAAAGAGGAGCCCGGGTTCCTTATACCGGCTGTTTTATTTCTAGTTATAATTGTTGCCAGCACGATCCTCACCGGGCCGGAAACCCGGCAGTATACGGTTGAATTGTTGACCAAGCAGGGAACGTCGCAAAGTCAAATAGATGCTGGTCTAAAAATGATGCTGCCCATGGCGGTAATCGGAGTAATAATCACCTATCCAATTTTATGGCTGCTGCAGGCGGTTGTCTTGCTCATATACAACCAGATCGCCCTGGGCGAAGGGAAGTTTAAACAGTTCTTTGCAGTGGCGATCTTTAGCAGTGTGCCGACCGTTATTCACCAGATCATTGCCAGCGGGCTGATAAAAGGTCTGGGGATGAAGGCGGCTATGCAGGTTAACACCAGCCTGGCAGTACTGCTGGGCAGCGACAACCAGACTTTTTTGCATCGTTTACTGGCTAATTTCGATCTGTTTACTATCTGGGGGCTGGCTTTATTAGCCCTGGGTGGGGCCATAACAATGAATAAAGGCGTCAAAGGTATAGGGCTGTATATTCTGGCCCTCTGGATAGTATTGGCGGTGGGAATGGCCCTTTTGGGAGGATTGTTCCCAACTCCGGCGGTTTGAGTTTGAAAAACCGACCGTAATGAGCTCATTTTGGGGAAAGCGGGTGAAGGGATTGGAGTCTGAGATTCAGGCCAACCCGGAAGAGAAACGTAGACCGGTTAAGAAGATTTTAATAATTGGCGGTGCCGTCCTACTGGTCCTGATTTTAATAATAGTCAACATTTATCGCGTAACCCAGAAAGACGTGGTAAGGGTCGATATGGCCAAGGTTACTCAAACCCAACTGGTGGAGAAGGTCCCGGCCAGCGGCAAGATAGTTGCGGCTGACAAAGAGGTGCTCTTTTCCGAGACCAGCGGTATGGTCAAAGCGGTTCACGTGCGTCTGGGTGAAGCAGTTAAAGCCGGTCAGGTCCTCATCGAACTTTCGGTTCCCAACGCCCAGGAAAAGCTGGCCCAGGCCAGAGCCGATCTGGCCCGCGCCGAGGCCGATTTGGCCGGCGCCCGTTCCGGGGGAAAGAGTTCAGAAGTGGCGGCTGCAGAAGCGGCGCTAGTTCAGGCCAGGAGCGATT
Organism: Syntrophomonas sp.; assembly: GCA_039679855.1. Lineage (GTDB taxonomy): Bacteria > Bacillota > Syntrophomonadia > Syntrophomonadales > Syntrophomonadaceae > UBA5314. The sequence goes on along the minus strand of JBDKUE010000042.1, from coordinate 47,587 downwards.
ATAGAAGCGATGAAGACGCCTTCAAGCGCGCGGCCGTTTTATATGAACAGGGGGCCATGTCAAGGGTGGACTATGACAAGGCCCAATCTGACTTTGAAAACAGCCAGGCCAATCTGGAAAAAGCCGAGAGCGATCTGCGCCGGGCTCAGGATGAGGCCCCGGCAAAATTCAGATCCTATGAAGCGGCAGTTGAATCCGCCCGGCTGCACCTGGAGTCGATGGAACGCCTGATAGAGGGGCAGGGCTTAATCTGCCCCCGGGATGGACAAGTTCTCTCCATCAGCGTTAGCCCCGGGGATATGGTCAATGAATTATCGCCTATTGTAAGCATCTCCAATATGGACAAGCTGCTTATTGAAGGCAGTGTTCCCGAAGCCGAGGCCAGCAAGATAAAGCCGGGCCAGAAGGTGCAGATAAGCGGCAATGCCTTTTCCGATGTCAAGTATCAAGGCCGGGTAAAAGAGGTGGGTCTGGAGGTCCTGGAACCGGAAAAAGCGCAGGCTGATTCCAGCAATTCCCTGCCTATTAAAGTGGAAATCGAGAACTCCGGGTCTCTGCTGCCCGGTTACACTGTTGATATGGATATTACCACGGCGGAAGAGAACACGCTCATAGTTCCGGTCGAAGCCCTGGTGGAAAAGGACGAAGGCCGCAGCGTCTGGTTGGTTAAGGATGGAACAGCCCAACTGGTTCCAGTAAGCACCGGCATCAGCGACGGCCTGACCATTCAGATAAAGTCCGGTCTGGAACTTGACAATCAAGTAGTATTAAACCCGCCCGCCGACTTGAGCGACGGGAAAAAGGTTCGTAAAAAATGATCGTTTTAGAGAAGGTTTCCAAAACCTATGACACCGGCACCGTGCAAGTGAATGCCCTTAAAGCCCTGGACCTGGTGATAAGTGAAGGCGACTTCACTTCCATCATGGGTCCTTCCGGGTCAGGCAAGTCCACCTTGATGAATATTCTGGGTTTGCTGGATCGCCCCACCGAGGGCAGCTTTGTTCTGGACGGGGTGGACACCAGGAGCCTGGATGAAAGCCAGCTGGCCAACCTGCGCAACCAGAAAATAGGCTTCGTCTTTCAGAATTTCAATCTGCTGCCCCGCCTCAACGCCCTGCGCAATGTAGAGCTTCCCCTGCTCTATGCCGGTATAAGCGCCAAAGAGCGCCGCTTAAAGGCCAAAACCGCCCTGGAGCGGGTCGGCCTGGGCAGTCATATAAACCACCGTCCCAACGAGATGTCCGGGGGGCAGAAACAGCGGGTGGCTATTGCCCGGGCTCTGGTCAACAATCCGGGCCTTGTGCTGGCCGACGAACCGACCGGAAACCTGGACAGCGGGTCGGGATATGAAATAATGGATCTGTTTCAGGAGCTCCACCAGCAGGGCAGCACCATTGTGTTGGTCACCCATGAACCGGAAATAGCCCGTCATACAAAGAATATCATCCACTTTCGGGACGGAAGGCTGGTGCACAGCGAGGCCGTGGCTGAGCCCTACAAGGCTAGAGACCGTCTGCAGCTGTGGCTGGCTCAGGAAGAAGGTCTTGCATGAAGCTGAAGGAAATGGTTATGGTGGCACTGGAAGGGGTTTGGGTAAACAAGCTGCGCTCCGCGTTAACCATGCTGGGCATTATAATTGGAGTTCTGTCGGTAATAATAATCGTTACCCTGGGGCAGAGCCTGCAGCAACAAACTGCCAGTGAGGTTGAACGCCTGGGGGCCAATTCCTTTACCCTGGTGGCGGTGCGCAATGATGATGGGCAAAAAGGCAAGTTGACGATCGAAGACCTGAATTTTATCAAGGACTCCATCGAATCAATAGATTTTATTGTACCAATGACCTTTGCCAACAGCGGCGCTGCCTTTGAAACACCGCGCAAAAAGCTATCCGGCATGCTCATCGGCACCAGCCCCGACTATCTGAAAGTAAGCACCCTGGGTCTGGAAAAGGGCCGTTTTTTTACCGATGTAGAAAATCAGATGGGGCGCCGGGTGGTGGTTATAAATCAGAAGATGGCTGAAGAGCTATTTGGAACCGGAGTTGATGCCATCGGCAAAACGGTGCGCATAAACCGGATACCCTTCGTGATCTGCGGACTGTCCAAACCGGAGGCCCAGGTTATGGGCATGCAGTCCTATTACAGCTACGTGCCGGCCCAGTGTGTTCTGGAGATGGAGGAGACCAAAGAGGTCCAGCAGGCCCTAGTCAGGGTAAAAAACGCCGATCAGTTTAAAGCGGCCACCAATCAGACCATCAGAATGCTGGAGATGCGCCAGGGGGTCAAAAAGGGTTTTGTGTCCCAAACCAATGAACAGATGATGGCCCAGATTAACACCATTGTAGGCGCCATTACCGGAGTTTTTGGAGCCCTGGCGGGCATCGCCCTGGTGGTGGGGGGGATTGGCATAATGAATATCATGCTGGTCTCGGTTACCGAGCGCACAAGGGAAATCGGTATTCGCATCGCGGTGGGAGCCAGGCGCAAGGACATTTTGATCCAGTTCCTGGTGGAAGCCCTGGTCATTTCCGCTATAGGGGGGATGATAGGCATGCTTTTGGGCATCGGGGTGGGGGCCCTTATATCAGTTTTTCTCGGCATGCCGGTGGTCATTTCCTACCAGGTCATTATTATTTCCTTCCTGTTTTCTTCGAGTATAGGCATAGCCTTCGGCATCTATCCTGCCAACCGGGCGGCTAAACTTGATCCCATTGACGCCCTGCGTTATGAATAGGACAGTTAAAACAGAATGAGTTTGGGGACGGTTCTTCAGCTCATTTAATCTGAACTTAATCCACAGTGGAATTTTTGGAAAATTATTGTTACAGCTAGTTGACTGGTTTAGTCAATTAACAGTACAATATTTTTGACCAAAACAGTCAACCTGGACAATTCTGGTGATGCCCATGAACAAATCGTTTGAAAACCTTGATTCACAAAAGAAAAAACGCATAATCAATGCGGCTCTGGAGGAATTCTCCGACAAAGGATACAAACAGACCGCAACTGATGCCATTGTTGCCAGAGCCGAGATTTCCAAGGGGGCTCTGTTTCATTATTTTGGCAGCAAGAGGGGGCTGTTCATTTATCTCTGTGACTATGTTTATAAGCTTACTATGGAAGCGTTTTATGAAAAAATGGATTTGGAGATAACGGACTTTTTTGCCAAATACCGGATGGCCCTAAATGTCAAATTGGAGATGATGTATGAACACCCGGCCATGTTTAAATTCCTGGAAATGCTGGTTTTGGACAGCTCGGAGGTGGCGGTTTCTTATTATAAAAAGGTGCAAGGGGAAACCACGGTTGATGTAAAAACAAGGTTTTTTGGCAATCTTGACATGTCTAAATTCAAAGAAAGCCTGGATATCAGCAAGACAATAAATACCGTTATATGGGCTTTTGGCGGTTTCAGTAATGAATGGATTGAAAAACTCAAAGTATCCCAGGAGCCGATTGACTATCAAAGGCTGGCGTCTGAAGCCGAACAATACCTTGAGTATTTTGAAAAGTTATTCTATAAGGATGAAGCACAATGACATAAACGTGCTTCTAAATACCCCGAATCAAGACCAATGGAGGATTCATTGCACCTTAATGGAGACGTATAATTAAGAAAAATCCGCTATTCTAACGAAAAGTGGGAGAACATTATGGAGCAAGAGGTACTGATCCACCTGCATGAAATAACCAAACAGTACCAGATGGGTGAGGTAATAGTGGACGCCTTGCTGGAGAGCACGGTGGATATCATGAAGGGTGAACTCATTGTTATTATGGGCCCCAGCGGCTCAGGGAAGAGCACCCTGCTCAACATCCTGGGAGGAATGGACCAGCCTACTTCAGGGGAGATCCTCTTTCAAGGCCGTGATTTAACCCATGCTTCGGACAGAGAACTCACTCAATACCGCCGTCACCAGGTAGGGTTTGTCTTTCAATTCTACAATTTGATTCCCGATCTGACTGCCGAGGAGAACGTCGCTCTGGCTGCTCAACTGGTCGAGGACCCCATGCCGGTTGCCGAAGTCCTGGAACTGGTCGGCCTGGCTGAACGAGCCGGTCATTTCCCGGCCCAGCTCTCCGGAGGAGAGCAGCAGCGGGTGGCCATTGCCCGGGCCATGGTGAAAAAACCACGTCTTTTGCTATGCGACGAACCCACCGGGGCCCTGGACTACCAGACCGGAAAGAGCGTTCTGGCCTTGCTGGGGCGGGTCAACCAGGAAACCGGAAGCACTGTGATTATAGTGACTCACAATACCGCTATCGCCGATATGGGCCAAAGGGTAGTCAGGATGCGCAGTGGGAGCATAGTGGAACTGCGCACCAATTTGGAGCCTCTGGACCCGGAAAGGATCGAATGGTAATAAACCCGCTGAACCACCGTCTTAAGTATCGACCTGGTAGAGTCTCTGAAGAGGATTGATTAACCTGGGAAGGGGAGAGTTGCGGTGAAGAACAAAAAATTGTGGTGGATAGTTGGGGCTTCGGTTTTGTCAATTCTCATCTCTGCTTTCTATTATGTCAGCAGTGCCCAATCGGTGGCGACAGTCAAGGTTCAAACCGGGGCTCTCACCAACAATATCAGTGAGACCGGATATGTTAAAACAGTGGACCAGTATGATGTAGAGGCTCAGAACTACGGCCTGGTTGAAGAAATAATGGTTGCGACCGGGCAGCAGGTAAGCTCGGGAACCGTTTTGATGAGGCTTGTCAATCCGGATCTGGATGCGGAAACCGAGCAAGCGCAGGCTCAACTGGCCCTGGCTAAGGGGGAGCTCAACCAGGCCGAACTGACTATGTCCGGCTACGAAATTGAAAGCAGTCAGGCTCAAACCGCCTTCGAGCGGCAGAAGTCTCTTTATGAAATGGGGGCCGTCAGCCAAGCCGATTATGAAGAAGCCCGGGACCGCCTGCAAAAGGCGGTGCAGCAGGTTGAACTACAGGGCCAGTATATGGGCCAGGTGCAGAACAAAATTGCCATTTACTCTGATCTAAGCGGCAGTCTGCAGAGCAAACGCAGCTCTCTTACCGTTAAAAGCCCCATAGATGGAGCGGTATTGGACCTGCCGGGCAAGGAAGGAATGTATATAACCCCGGGAAGCCTGCTGGCCCAGATCGGAACCACATCACAATTGGAGATCCAGGCCGATCTTTTGAGTGATGATCTAGGCGACGTCCAGGTGGGGCAGCCGGTTTCCGTAACTGCTACGGTGCTGGGGCCAGAAGTGCTCTCCGGAGTGGTTAATGAGATCAAACCCCGTGCTTTTGCCAAAATTTCAGCTCTGGGCGTTGAGCAGCGCCGCGTTCCAGTAATTATAAAATTGAGCTCCGGGTCCAAATTAAAACCCGGCTATGAAGTGCGGGTCAGCATAGAAACGGCCCGCCGGGACGGAGTATTGCTGGTGCCCCGGGAAGCCTTGAAAAGCACCGGGGATGGCCGTTACCAGGTTATGAAGCTCAGCAATAATCGAGTTGTATATCAAGACATTGAACTGGGACTCAAAGGAAAGGAATATGTGGAGGTTACTTCGGGAATTAAGCAAGGCGATCTTATCGTCAAGGACGGAAGTCAAACCCTTGCCGAAAAAGCCCGGGTCAAGGTTCAATGAGGTTGTTATAGAATGAGCATTGGCACAAAACCTGTTTCTTGATACAGTCGTCTAACGAACCGGCCCGAAGGGAATGAGCAGTGTTGAACATACTGAGCCGAAGAATACTTCGCCGGGTCAGAAAGAATCCGGGTCAATTTATCGCTTTAAGCGTTGTAGTAATGCTCGGTGTTCTCATTTACATTGCCATGACAACCGCCTACTATAACCTCAACCGATCGCAAAGCGATTTTTACCAGCAAACCCGCTTTGCCGACTACTTCTTCATGGTGGTAAAAGCGCCGGAAGGTGTGGTCAGACAGCTTACCGATGTACCCGGCGTAGCCAGGGCCAGTGGGAGCATCCGCCGGGACCTGACCTTCATCAAGCCGCAGGGAGGCAGGGGAACCCTGAGGCTGGCCACCTTTGATCTGGATGATGAAACCCGCCTGAACAACCTGCAGCTTATAAGCGGGAGGGATTTTTCGAAAAACAGTGGACAGGATATCGAGGTCCTGCTGGATCCCGCATTTGCCAAGGCCAACAAGCTCCAGCCAGGCTCGAGCTTCAAGATAATTGCCGAGGGAAAGGAAGTGCCCCTGACCGTAATCGGCACTGCGGCCAGCCCGGAATTTGTATACTTGATGAAAGACACCGCCTCCTGGATGCCTGATCCGAACGAATTTGGCCTGTTAATGATGCCGCGCGATCGGGCGCAAAAGATCCTCAATATGCAGGGACAGATTAATCAGATAGCCGTTCAGCTTACTCCGGGAACTTCACCCGATGAGGTCGAAAAACAGGTTAAGGACCGATTGAGCACCTATGGTAATCTGGCTGCCTATCCCAGGGATGATCAATTGAGCCATTCTGTTTTAAAAGGTGAATTACAGCAGCTCAAGATCTCCGCCCTCTATTTGCCTCTCTTTTTCTTCATTATAGCCGCGGGCATCCAGTTCATGCTTTTGGGGCGTCTTATTAGAAACGAGCGCACCACGATCGGAGTCTTTAAAGCTCTGGGATACGGCAGTTTGCGGATCATAAACCACTATGTGGCCTATGCTTTGAGCATATCCCTTACCGGCGCCTTCCTGGGCAGCATACTAGGGATAGCCCTGGCTTCGGTATTTTCAGATATGTATGCCATGTATTTTAACCTGCCCAGTGTAATCGGCGGCCTCAACCTGAACGCCATTGTCAACAGCGTGCTGCTCAGCCTGCTGGTGGGAGGCATTTCCGGTGTACTGGCCTGCCTGGGGGTAATCCGCATTAATCCGGCCGAATCTATGCGCCCCAGGGCGCCTCAACGGGGCCGCCGCATCCTTTTAGAGCACTGGGTGGGTCTATGGAAACGTCTTAACAGCGGCTGGCGCATGAGCCTGCGCAGTATGCTGCGCAACCGGACCCGCTTTATAGTAACAGTGCTGGGATTCGCCTTTACAGCAGTAGTTCTGGTAATCACTTTGTTCATGAACGATGCTATCGACTATATGTTGACCAGGCATTTCGCCCTCGAAAACAAGTATGATTACCTGGTGCAGCTCTCCATTCCGGTTAAGGAATCTGAGATAACAGGCTGGAACCAATGGGAGGAAGTAAAAAAATTGGAGCCGGTACTGGAGTTGCCAGTGGCTTTATCAGCTGTTGGAGGCAGCCGTGAAGAAAACGACATGTTTTACGGGGTAAATCCCGGCCAGGATTTATTGGGCATATTTTCGGCTGACGATACAGTTCTGCCCATCCCGGATGAAGGGGTGGTTATAAGTGAACGGGTGGCCAAAAAACTCGGACTTGAAGTGGGGGATATGGTCAATGTGGAGACCAAAATGAATCAAGGGGCAGTGCGTAATGGTCAGCTCAAGGTAGTTGCTCTCAATCAGGCTTTAATGGGCGGAGGCTCATATGTGTCTCTTAATACGGCCAACCGCCTTCTGGGTGAAAGCCAGCTTTTCACCAGGATTCTGGTCCGGGTGGATTCCAGCCAGACTGAGTGCTTTGAAAAACGTTTGCAGGATATGACCGCTGTCAGCTCCATAGTGAGTAAAGCCGATGAAAGAACCGGTTGGAACCAGATGCTGGACAGCGCCGTCGCATCGATTGCGGTAATGATAATGTTTGCCGCCCTGTTGGGTATGGCTATAACCTATAACTCGACCTATATGAACTTCAATGAAAAACAAAGGGAACTGGCCAGCATGAGGGTTCTGGGCTATACCCGCCGGGAATTGACCGGGCTGCTGTTCAAGGAGACTCTGGTTCAGTCGATCATCGGAGTAATTATCGGTCTGCCTTTGGGGCGCTACCTGGGCAGCCTCTACCTGACTTCTGCCACCAATGAATATTACAGCCTGCCGTTTATTATTTATCCCCGAACTTATGTAATGAGCGCTGTGGGCACCATCGTCTTTATTGTATTGGGCTTTGCCCTGGTTTTGCCCCGCCTTAAACATATAGACCTGGTGGAAGCTTTGAAGAGCACCGATTGATCAATTGGGACTTTGCCGGATACGGCGATAGACAGAGTACTGGAGCCAGGGAAAATTCCTGGCTTTTTTACGTGAATGCGGCAATATAAAAGAGGATAGACAAATTTTGAAGGGATTAACGCCTCAAAAACGTTGTTATTAGTGATGGGAAAGGAGGTGATTGCGGTTTGGAATGATGCAGCATGGCTAGAGCTCTACAAGACTGAGGATCAACAAACCTTTGAAGTTTTGATAGAGCACTACAAAGCCTATGTCTTTGCTATAATCCTTCGCTTCGTCGATAATATGGATGATGCTCAGGATATAGCCCAGGAAGTCTTCCTGCAGATATATCGGTCTTTGCCTTCTTTCCAGCCGGATCACCTCAAGGCTTGGGTGGGAAGAATAACTACCAATAAGGCCATTGATTGGAAGCGAAAGAAGCAGAGAAGCGTTCAGGGATACGAACTTTCAGATACTGATATAGGAAAACCCCTGGTCGACAGCCTCCCCAACCCGGAAGAAGCTTTTATCAGCAAGGAAAGGGAGGTTTATATCCGGGAATTATGCAGCAGTTTACCCGACCGGTACCGAACGGTTTTGATAAAATACCATTTTCAAGATAAGTCCTATCAACAAATAGCCCGTGAGGAGGGCATCAGTGTTAAAACCGTTGAGACCAGGCTATATCGAGCCAGAAAGCTTTTACGCCAGCTTTGGAAGGAGGGAAAAGTATGAAGCATTACAGCGCTGAGGAATGGTCGGCATTTTACCGCAAAGAGGAAAGCTTAGAACTTTTAGCCATGGAAGATCATTTATTGGAGTGTGATAAATGCCTCGAACTTTTTCTCCTGGCGCTTGAGCAGGCTGACCTGAAGTCTATAGAGCAGCGCATTCCGGATGACTTCACCCCAAAGACCAAGCAGAGGCTGCAGGGCCCGGTGGTACTGGAGCTTCCCCGCAAGGATTTTAAACCCCGCTGGCTGGCGGCCAATTATGTTGCGGCAGCCATTTTAACGCTCATGTTAATGGGGGGAGGCGTGTTCCAAACCCTGGCCATAAAGGTTTCTGAGGTTCCGGCCAGGAGTGCGTCCAACTATTCACAAAAAATCAATTCATTTTTATCCAGTTGGCCCGAGCAGTTGATGGATAGCACCCGGGGGCGGATCGAGAAACTGCACACCCTGGATGGCAAGGAGGTTAAGAGATGAAGAAAAAAAGCAGGTTTCTGGTGTTTATTCTATCCCCGCTGCCGGGTTTAAGTCATCTCTATGTAGGGTGGCCGCACCGGGCCATGGTCTTCTTTATGACCTTTATCGGTGTCTGTTTCGCTGGCGGAATGATTTCCAGCCTGGGCTGGGCTATGAACCAAATGATGGTCCCCCTGACCTTTTTCTGCGCGGCCCTGGTCTGGTTTACCGCGTTTGCGGAAGCCATGAAGCTGGCCGGCTTACCGGGGGGGGGCCAGGCAGCCGGTTACGGTGAACCGAATCCTGGCCAGGAAGATGAAAGGCAGCTCATGATCAGCAACCGCAAGCTGGTGACCCTGGCTTTTTCAGCGATACCTGGAGCCGGGCACATGTTTATGGGGCTCTTAAAACCGGGTGCTCAGTTGATGGCGGCCTTTTTCCTGGTTTTGTTCCTGGGCGACTGGCTGGAGATGAACATACTGGCCTTCCTGGCTCCGGTAATATGGTTCTTCAGTATCTTTGATGTATATCACCTGCTGGAAGAGGAGGAAGATTTAAAGATCGATGCACCAAATCTCTTTGACTGGATTGCCCGGCATTCCAAATGGGTTGGCTGGGGGCTTATAGCAGCAGGCATTCTAATTATTATTCAACGGCTGGGGGGCCCAATTTTAGGCCACTGGTTTACTGCGGCGATGCGCTCTTATGTCCAGACCAGTGTCGTGGCTCTGTTGCTTATCGGTGGAGGGATCAAGCTCCTGACCGGCAGCAAGTCCTCCGGGAAGGGGGAAGAAGCATAATGAGACAATGGCGGGTAGGAACCATTTCCATGGGCCTCCTCCTGGTGGGAGGGGGACTGTGTTTACTGGCGGCCCAATACAATGCTCAGGCTATGACCGTCGCTATGCACTGGTGGCCTTTGCTGCTGGTCATTCTGGGAATTGAAGTTCTGGTCTATACCTATTTAAAAAAGAGTGAAGATGGGCGGGTTCGCTACGATATTTTCAGTATAATTATCATCCTATTTCTGGTCTTTTCCGCAGTGGGGCTGAAAACCGCCCAGGACGTGGGGATCGCGGGATGGGTACAGGAGCAACTGCAGCTTTCCAGTTATACTGTAGCTTTACCGGAAACCCAGGTGCAGATCCCTTCCCAGGTGCAAAAAATAGTATTGTCATCAAAGCAGAATGCCCGGTTGGAAATCCGCAGCACTTCGGTGGATACGATGCTGGCCGGAGGCAATGTCACGGTAAGAGCCAAATCGAAAGAAGAGGCCGGACAGATGGCAGAACATGCTCTAAAGGTGGATAGCTGGAGCGCTGGCAATACTTTGTATATAAGCCTGTCAGGAGGAAATGATATCAAAGTCAGCCTGCCATCCCGAGTGGAGCTGGAGGTAAACGCCCCGAGTAAGAAGGTCGCACTGACCGCGGATCAAGTGTTGGGAAACTATGTTATCATGGGCGGCTCCGACAGTGAAGTTCTACTGCCGGCCGGCGCTGACCTGTCAATAACGGCTATAAATGATGCCCCCGGTAGAATCAGCGGCAATCTGGCCTGGACTACATCCGCCGGTGCCAGTGGGCAGACCTACAGCACAAGTGCGGCAGCCAACGGTAATAATGGGCAGGCTCAGGTAAAATCCGAGGGAAGCAATTCAGAGCGGGATGCTGCTCAGTATCATCAAAAGAATGATTACCTCTCCAGAGTCCAGCTGGGCAATGGTACCAACAAGATGACCATAATATGTGAAGGCAACTGCACCATACGGCAACTGCCCTGAGTGAAAAATTGACCACGAAGAAAAAAGGCCTAGTGGCCTTTTTTCTTCTCTTTCTTTTTAACCTGTCTGAGCAGGTATTTTTGTTGGGCTTGCTCGGCTCGTTGTTGACTGCGCCTGGCCCGGCGGTCCTTACTACAGGCTTCCCTCTGCAGCTGCAGAGCCTGCTGGGAGCAGGTACTTCCTACCTGCTTCATTTGCCGGCTGATAGACCGCTGCCTCCGTTTGGGGTTTATTCTGCCTGCTTCAAAAGAAAAAACCCCTTCCACCGGTGGGCTGAAGACCAGATGCTGGTAGCGGGAATCAACAAACCGGGCAATTTCCCAGCTGCGCGGTTCAGGTCCGAATACCACTTTGCAGGCTGTAATCCTGCCCTGATAATATCTTTCGAAGAGGCCGACCCAAAAGGGCTCTTCAAAGTACACCCGGAGCCTGACTTTTACCCTATCATCTTCCATTATAAACCCTCCTTTTAGGCATCCCACAGGGAACGGACAACCCAGGAGGGAAGGTTACTGACGGGTGAAGTCCTCTCACCCGCGCCCGGACTACCAACCGGACCGTGTTTTTATCCCTGCCAATCCTATTTTATAGCATACCGACCTTTTTAACCACCGTGATGCATGGAAATAGAGCGGATCTGAAGCAGCAATTCACCGCCGGGGGCGGGAACGATTACCCGGGCTCCATTCTCCTGCAGCAAAATAGAGCGGCCCACCGGTGAGAGAATGGAGATATCACCGGCAGATACCCGGTCTTCATAAAACGGCAATATGCGATAAAATTGGCGCTGCTGGCGGTTTAGCAGTTCAACTTCAACTTTGCTGTTCATGATTACATAAGGAAGCTGATTGCTAAACTGCAAACTGCGCTGTGCTTCTCGGATCAAGGCGAGCAAGGCCTCTATGTATCTGTCCAACAGGTTATCTAGTTCATCCCGCTCCCGGGAGGACAGGGGAACCTGCTCATCGAGCCAGCGGTAGCGTTTGTCTTCGATGGCCACCAGCTGTTCAATTAAAACATCAGGGGATAAGGGGTTAATACTTACCTGATTCATATAAGTCCCTCCTGAAGTAATTAAATGGAAAAAGCTTGAAAAAAGCTTTGGGGTATTTCGCCACACAGGCAAAATACCCTCTGCATACAAGTATACTGTATACAAGAAATGATTGTCAATAATGCATGATGCTGCCATTTAATGCGCGGGAAGGTATTTAATGGTGTCAGGATGTTTTTAGGGTTCAAAATGGGCAGTGCCCTTAAGTTGACAAGCTATCAGGGCTCAGGTAAACTTATTATGAATTTTATAGTCTGGCTGTGAAAAAGAGGAGTAAGAAAGAGGTCTCTTGATAGAGAGCCGGGGGAGGCTGGAATCCCGGTAGAGATGCTTTCTGAAGGGCGCTTTGGAGCTGCAGGAGGAACGCCTTTAAGGCAAGTAAAACCTGGGTCTTTAAGAGTGGGCATTATGCCAATCAGGGTGGAACCGCGGTTAATCCCGTCCCTGCTTTTAGAGACGGGTTTTTTTATTTTATTCGGGGATTTAAGCTGCCGAGCCGGATGGCGAGACGATGGAGAATATTTAAAAGAAAATGGAAAACCGGCCGGATCATGACTATTAAAGGAGGAAAGAATGATGAACTTCCAGGAAATGATACTCAAATTGAATAATTTCTGGGGCAAACAGGGCTGCATTATTCAGCAGCCTTATGACGTGGAAAAAGGCGCCGGAACCATGAATCCGGCCACCTTTTTACGAGCCCTGGGACCGGAGCCATGGAAGGTCGCTTATATAGAACCGTCCAGGCGTCCGACCGACGGCCGCTATGGTGAAAATCCCAACCGGCTCCAACACTATTATCAATACCAGGTAATACTAAAACCATCGCCTGACAATGTTATAGATCTGTACCTGGAAAGCCTGCGCGACCTGGGCATCGATCCGCAGGAACACGACATTCGTCTGGTGGAGGATAACTGGGAATCACCGACCCTGGGCGCCTGGGGTCTGGGTTGGGAAATATGGCTGGATGGGATGGAAATCACCCAGTTTACCTATTTTCAACAGTGCGGCGGAATCGACTGCTACCCGGTCTGTGCGGAAATTACCTATGGAATAGAGCGTATCGCGATGTACATTCAGAATAAAGAAAGCATTTTTGACATCGAATGGGTGGAGGGCATAAATTACGCTGACGTTCACCACCAGGCCGAAGTCGATTATTCTCATTACAATTTTGAAGCGGCCGATGTTTCAGCTCTCACAACCATGTTTAACATCTGTGAAAAGGAGGCCAATCATATAGCGGCCTTGCACCTGGTGCAGCCGGCCTATGATTATGTGCTCAAGTGTTCGCACCTGTTCAACTTACTGGACGCCAGAGGTGCTATTAGTGTAACGGAAAGAACCGGATATATCGGCCGGGTTAGAGCCCTGGCCCGCCTGGTGGCCGGTGAATACCTGGCCCAGCGCGAGAGATTGGGATACCCATTGATAAAGGACGAAAAATTGCGCAAAGAAATTTTAAGTCAGGAGGGGGTATAACAGTGCGCGATCTATTATTGGAAATCGGCGTAGAAGAGATCCCGTCCGCATATATGCCGTCAGCCGTCCAATCATTGAAGGAGCTGGTGGCCCAGAAGTTGGGTGAGGCAAGGCTTTCCTATGAAGAAGTAAGCGGTTACGGTACTCCCCGGCGTCTGGTACTTTTGGTCAAGGGCCTGGTGGAGTGTCAGGAAGACGCTGTTATTGAAAACCGGGGACCTAAAAAGAACATTGCTTTTGATAAAGAAGGGCAACCATCCAAAGCCGGCCTTGGTTTTGCCCGGGCTCAAGGATTGGAATTTTCCGACTTACTGGTAAGAGAAGTCGATGGAGTAGAGTACCTCTTTGCTGTTAAAAAGGAAAGCGGCAAGGATAGCATGGATTTACTACCGGATATTTTGCACAACGTAATAAACTCGATACCATTTCCCAAGTCTATGCGCTGGGCCTACTTTAGCACCCGTTTTGCCAGACCTATCCGCTGGCTGTTGACCCTTTTCGGAGAGCAGATCGTACCTCTGGCGGTAGAAAATGTCTCCAGCAGCAACATTACCTGGGGCCATCGCTTCCTTGCTTCCGGCCCCATACAGGTAGATAGCATATCTGCTTATTTTGAGATATTGGAGAAAAACTACGTGATCCTGGACCAGGACCAGAGGCGGGCCATGATCTGGCAGCAGGTTCAAAAAGTTGCCGCCGACCAGGGTGGCAAAGCGATGGAAAACGATGACCTGCTGGATGAGATAAACTATCTGGTTGAATATCCTACCGCATTTTTCGGATCCTTTTCTCCATCCTACCTGGAGGTGCCACCCGAGGTCTTAACCACCAGCATGATCGAGCACCAGCGCTATTTCCCGGTCTTTGACCCGAAGGGTAAACTGTTGCCAGGGTTTATCGGAGTGCGCAACGGAACCGAGTACAGCCTTGATAAGGTGCGTTCCGGAAATGAGCGGGTCATCAAAGCCCGCCTGGAAGATGCACTATTTTTCTGGAAAGAAGATACCAAAAAGAGCCTGGACGATATGGCTGCCGGTTTTAAGGATGTGTTATTCCACGAACGGCTGGGCAGCCTGCAGGATAAGGTAGACAGGTTGAAGAAACTGGCTGTCGTTTTGGGGAAGGCATCGGGACTGAGCGATGCCGGTCGTTTAGAGAGGGCTGCGGCTCTGTGTAAAGCCGACCTCTTGAGTTCAATGGTTTACGAGTTTCCAGAGCTGCAAGGCGTAATGGGGCGTTATTATGCTCTGGTGAAAGGAGAAGAGCAGGAGGTCAGCCAGGCTATCCTTGAGCACTACCTGCCCAGGTATGCCGGAGGTGAACTCCCGGTTACGGGCACAGGTATGGTTCTTAGCCTTTCCGAGAAATTTGACAATCTGGTGGGATGTTTTGCTATCGGCATTAAACCGACCGGGTCGCAGGACCCCTATGCTCTCCGCCGCCAAGCCCTGGGTATTGTGAATATCGTTTTGGAGCGCTCTCTGGATATCGACATAAAAGAGTGCTGCCTGGTTGCCTACGACAGCTTCGAGGGAATAAAACCGGAAAACAGCCGCGAAGACACAGCCCGGGAGGTTTTGGACTTTATCCTTCAGCGCCTGCGCGGAGTTCTGCTGGAGCGGGGCTATTCATATGATGTGATCGATGCAGTTCTGCAAATGGCTCTCCAGGACTTAAAAGATGTCCACCAGCGGGTTGAGTGCCTTCAGGCCTTTAAACAGGCTCCTCTCTTTGAAGACTTTATGGTGGTCTTTAACCGTTCCAATAATCTCTCTCGTAAATGGGAGCAGGATGGGGTTGATGAATCGGCCCTGCAGGATCCCAGCGAAATAGCCCTTTACCAGGCTGTTCGAGATACCGAGAAAAGTCTGCTGCCAATGTTAAAAGCACGGGATTACGACGCAGCCCTTAAGCAGCTGGCGTCTCTCAGGTCTTTCATTGACAATTTCTTTGGGGCGGTAATGGTAATGGTTGAAGATGAGCAGCTCAAAGCGGCCCGCCTGGGAATGCTGCGGAAAACAACCGTCTTGTGCAAGCTGGTGGCGGATTTTGGCAAGCTGGTTTATTAAAAATTATTTTGAAACAGGATTTCACAAGTTCGATTCAGTATATATAATTAATATTGATTAGCCCAAAAAGTATAGCATAATTGGGTGGTGAATATTATCGAACTGAGTGAACGACAGGCCAGAATCCTGGAGATAGTCAAGGTCCAGGAACCGATTACCGGGGAAAAGATAGCCGAGCTGCTCAATGTTACCAGGGCGGCGCTCAGGCCTGATCTGGCGGTTTTGACGATGTCCGGTTATTTGGAAGCCAAACCGCGGGTGGGTTATACCTTTAAAAATCAGGGAGCTAATGCCGAACTGCGCAGGATTCTCACCCAGTACCGGGTGCGGGATATACAGTCAATGCCCGTGGTGGTAAAGGAGAACTGCAGTATTTATGATGCTGTGGTCAGCCTCTTTGTAGAGGACACGGGCAGCATCTATGTAGTTGATGGTGAGAACTATCTTAACGGGGTGGTATCCAGAAAGGATTTCTTGAAGACCACCCTGGGACAGGCGGATATTCACCGGGTTCCGGTCAGTGTGATCATGACCCGCATGCCCAATATTGTAACCACAACCCTCGATGAAACAGTTGTGGAAGCGGCCCGCAAGATTGTGGAGCACGAGGTAGACAGTTTGCCGGTAGTCAGGGTGTTTCTCGACGAAGAAGGTGAAGAAAAACTAGAGGTGGTAGGCAAGATATCCAAAACCAACATTGCACGGCTTTTTTTAGACCTGGCCAGTATTTGACTAGTAGACTGTAACATCTAAAAGTTTAGTTTATCCGCCGAGAAAAATTTTTGTAGGGGGAGGGCGACTCCTTGGCATCCTACCACCGCCGCATTAGCCCGTCAGTGGGCGTCAAATGAGTAATACTGGACGTATTGCGATTGACGACAACAAAGCCCTGCGGAAATTTGGCCGGCGGGAAATTAAAGTTTTAGGTGTTACAGACTACTAAGCTGGCGGATTATTTATAGGGAACCAAGTGACTTGGACAGGAGGTTTCGATTTTGACCCAACATTTACCGGGCGTCTATATTGTATCCGACTCCATCGGTGAGACGGCTGAAATGGTGGTAAGAGCCGCCGCCAGCCAGTTTAATTCCGGGACCATGGAGATTAGACAGGTGCCCAACATTTCTGATACGGCTACTATCGATGAAATAGTCAGCCATGCCCGTACGGAGAATTACGTTATTGCATACACCCTGGTGGTGGACGACCTGGCCCGCCACCTGCAGGCCCGGGCCATGGAGACCGGAGTTGTCTGTGTCGATATACTGGGGCCTTTGATCGATGCTTTTAGAAAGGCCAGCCACATTGAGCCTAAACGGGAGCCTGGCCTTCTACGCAAGATAGATGAAATGTATTATAGAAGAGTGGAAGCGGTCGAATTTGCCGTTCGCTATGACGACGGTAAGGATCCCCGGGGTATTGAGCAGGCCGATATAGTCCTGGTGGGCGTTTCACGGACTTCCAAGACCCCGCTTTCCATGTACCTGGCCCATAAGCGGATCAAAGTGGCCAATGTACCGCTGGTGCCTGAGGTAAATCCTCCTCAGGAGTTGTACCGGGTGGCCAAAGGAAAGATTATCGGTCTTACTATTCGCCACGAACAGCTCAATCGGATTCGCACCGAACGCTTAAAGACCATGGGCCTGGCCGGTCAGGCTACCTACGCCAATTCGGAACGCATTCAGGAAGAACTGGAGTTTGCCGAAAAGATCATGAGAAAGATCGGCTGCCCGGTGATAGATGTTACCAACAAGGCGGTTGAAGAGACTGCCAGCAAAATACTGGAAATATATTATAGGAGGTTAAGCAATGTCTAGCCACAAATATGTATACCTTTTTGCGGAAGGCAACTCGGGGATGAAGTCCTTACTGGGAGGCAAGGGGGCCAACCTGGCCGAAATGACCAATATCGGATTGCCGGTGCCCCCGGGATTCACCATAAGCACCGAGGCGTGCAATGCCTACATAGAAGCAGGAGAGCAGTTCCCGGAAGACATGCTGGACCAAACATATAAGGCCCTGGCCAGGCTGGAGGAGACTACCAATAAGGTATTCGGCAACAAGTCCGATCCGTTGCTGGTATCGGTTCGTTCGGGGGCGGCCATTTCCATGCCGGGTATGATGGATACCATATTAAACCTGGGTCTAAACGATGAGTCGGTCCAGGGACTGGCGGCTTTAACCGGGGATGAAAGATTTGCCTATGATTGTTATCGCCGTTTTATTCAAATGTTCAGCAATGTGGTCCTGGAGGTAGAGCATCACAATTTTGAAGAAATTGTGGAACGCTATAAACGCAAACTGAGCTTGATATTCGATTACGAAATCCCCGCCGCCGAACTCCAAGAGATCATAAATGAATATAAAGCCCTGATCAAGAACGTCAAGGGCTTTGACTTCCCCCAGGATGTTAAAGAGCAGCTGGTTATGGCCATCAAAGCTGTTTTTGGCTCCTGGAACAACCAGCGGGCGATTGTCTACCGCCGCCTAAACAAGATCGACGACAGCCTGGGAACTGCCGTCAACGTCCAATGCATGGCTTTTGGCAACATGGGCGACGACAGTGGGACCGGGGTGGCCTTTACCCGCAATCCCGCTACCGGGGACAAAGCACTATACGGCGAGTTCCTGATAAATGCCCAGGGTGAGGACGTAGTGGCCGGGATAAGGACCCCCACTCCGATAAGTAAACTCAAGGAAGAACTACCCAGCGTCTATCAGCAATTCGTGGATACCTGCAACAAGCTGGAGAATCACTATCGAGACCTGCAGGATATCGAATTCACGGTTGAAAAGGGCATATTATATATGCTGCAGACCAGAAATGGCAAACGCACCGCCAAAGCATCGGTGAAGGTGGCCGTGGATATGGTGAACGAGGGATTGTTGACCGTTGAAGAAGCTTTAATGAGGGTTGATCCGGAAGCCATAAACCAGCTTCTCCACCGACAGATTGACACCAGCATAAAATTAGAGCCCATTGCGGTTGGCCTTTCGGCTTCTCCGGGTGCCGCTTCCGGAAAGGTGGTCTTTGATGCCGATCTGGCTGAGAAACTTGGAGGAGCCGGTGAAAGGGTAGTCATGGTGAGGAATGAGACTACTCCCGATGACATCCATGGCATGATTCACGCTCAGGGCACCCTGACCGCCCGGGGCGGGATGACTTCCCACGCTGCGGTGGTGGCTCGGGGAATGGGCAAACCCTGTGTGTGTGGATGTGAAAGCATCAAGATAAACTATAATGCCCGGGAATTTACGGTTAACGGCATCACTGTCAAAGAGGGGGATATCATAACCCTGGACGGCTCCACCGGTCAGGTAATGCTGGGCGAAGTTCCCATGATCGAACCTACTCTCTCAGATGAGTTTGAAACCCTTTTAAAATGGGCTGATGAAGCCAAGATGCTGGAGGTCAGGGCCAATGCCGACACTCCGGAAGATGCCGCCCGGGCCAGGCAGTTCGGCGCTGCCGGCATCGGTCTATGCCGTACCGAGCACATGTTTATGGCCCAGGATAGACTGCCGGTGGTTCAGGAGATGATTCTGGCCGAAACCCTTGAGGAAAGGGAAGCGGCTCTGGCCAAATTGCTGCCCGTGCAAAGAGAAGATTTTTACGGAATCTTAAAGGCGATGTCACCACATCCGGTCACCATTCGTCTGCTGGATCCCCCTCTGCACGAGTTCCTGCCCGATAGGGAAGAACTGCTTTTGGAAATAGCCGAACTAAAATTCAACAAGGTCAGCAACGGCCAACTGCGGGCCAAGGAAGAATTGCTCAAAAAGATCAACAGCCTCTCGGAGGCCAATCCCATGCTGGGCCACCGCGGCTGCCGGCTGGGACTCACTTATCCCGAGATATATCGCATGCAGGCCCGGGCCATATTTGAAGCCGCCACCCGTTTGAAAAAGGAAGGGGTTAACACCTTTGCCGAGGTGGAGATTCCTCTGGTTATGGACATTGCCGAGTTTGCCTACCTGAAATCCGAAATCATGGATGTTTATAATACGGTCAAAGCCGAGACCGGGGAAGAATTGGACTTTGCCGTGGGTACTATGCTGGAGCTGCCCAGGGCCTGCATAATGGCCAATGAAATAGCGAGCCAGGCCGAGTTCTTCTCATTTGGCACCAACGATCTGACCCAGACTACTCTGGGTTTCTCCCGGGATGATGCCGAAGGCAAGTTCATTCCGGTTTACCTGGAAAAGAAGATAATGAAGGACAATCCCTTCGCCGTGCTGGACCGCAAAGGAGTAGGCGCTTTGATGCGCTGGGCGGTCGATGGCGCTCGCCGGGAGCGCCCCGGGGTTTTAATGGGCATATGCGGGGAGCATGGTGGAGAGCCGAGCTCTATAGAATTCTGTCACCTGGTCGGTTTGAACTATGTAAGCTGCTCGCCTTACCGGATTCCCATTGCCAGGCTGGCGGCAGCCCAGGCCAAGATCAAGAATAAATAGAAGGTCATTGCGTTATGTAGTCTTCCACAAGGGACGTGCCTTTCGCGGTTACAGCGGGGACCGTCCCTTTTCCTTGTAAACGAACAAATTTTTGGGTCAAAAAAAGGAATCCAATAATAAAGTGTAGTATTAATTGGGGATGGGGGTGTAAGGTTTGAAACCAACCTTTATTGTGACTGTCAACGGCAGTCCCAATCCAAAAGGAAGTACGGCCTTTATGCTGAACGAGGCTTTAAATGAAGCGGAAAGACTGGGGGCCAGGACGGCAACGCTGCATTGTCAGCGCTTAATGCGTGGGCCGCAGAAGTCTTTTTGCACCGCTTGCACCACCCCTTGCACCGGAAAATGCTATGAAGGCAAACCCCTGGAAGAAGCCTTTAACCTGTTGACCCAGGCCGATGGCCTGCTGGTGGGCAGCCCGGTTTATTTCGGAAGCATTTCCGGCCAGCTCAAGGCTTTTTGGGATAAGACCAGGCGGCTGCGCAACCAGAAGCTGCTGATGAATGTAGTGGCGGGTTCGCTTTCGGTAGGGAGTTCTCGCTTTGGCGGCCAGGAAGCGGTTTTAAGGACCATGCATGATATCTTCCTGGTGCATGGTATGGTAATAGTAGGGGATGGGCATATTGAGGATGATTGCGGGCATTTTGGAGCCGCCGCCCAGCGGCCGCCCCAGAACGATGGTGAGGTCGTCAAACGATGCCGGATACTGGGAAAAAGGATATATCAGGTGGCAGAGGCCACCAGGGGCTTGCGGGAGCGCACCTGATTTAAGCTTAATTCAAGCAAATGACGGTCAAAATCCTTCAGGCTCCTGCCCTTAAGGATTTTTTTATTGGGGTGGTTCTTGATGAACATCAGGCAAGAGATCGAAGAGAGGGAACAGGCATATTTAAGCCCCTGGGCGACCAAGGCTCGGGACGCCAGGAGCCGTCTGCGGCCGCAGGATCCTGATCCGGTGCGGACCTGTTTTATGGTGGACCGGGATCGCATTGTTCATTCCAAATCCTTTCGCCGCCTCAAGCATAAAACCCAGGTGTTTATCGCGCCTCCAGGCGATCATTACCGAACCCGCCTTACCCACACCCTGGAGGTCGGCCAGATAGCGCGGACTATCGGGGCGGGTCTGAATTTGAACCTGGATCTGATCGAAGCGATGGGGTTGGGGCATGATGTAGGGCATACACCGTTTGCCCATTCCGGAGAAGATATCCTGAACCAACTGCTCAAGGAGGGCTTTCGTCACAATGAAAACAGCATTCGGGTTCTGACTCGGGTGGAACAGCATAAAAACGGGCCCGGACTCAATTTGAGCCCCGAGGTTTTAGATGGCGTTCTGCATCACAGCGGCTACGGACGAGGGGATGAAGATGCGGCTACCCTCGAAGGACAGGTCATTCGTATAAGCGACAAGATAGCCTATGTACAGCATGATATAGATGATTCTATCCGGGCCGGGTTGCTCTCAGCGGATGAAATCCCGGCCCAGTATTTGGAACTACTGGGCAACACCCACAGCAAACGCATTGCCACCCTGGTCACTGCCACCATTGAGAATACCCGGAAGTTGATGGCTAAAGGAGCTGGGGTCAGGGTGGAACCCGACCGGGAAACCGACCAGGCCTTGCGGGGTCTGCGCCAGTTTATGTTCGATAGGATATACGACGGACCGGTTTGCCAGGCGGAAAGGACCAGGGCTATGTTTATAATTGAGCACCTCTTTTCATACTATTGCCGCAGACCGGAGAAGATGAGCCCGTTGTACTGTGAAATCGCGGATCAGGAAGGCAGAGAGAGGGCTGCTGCCGATTATATTTCAGGCATGAGTGATGCCTATTGTGTTTCGCAGTTTAACGATATTTACATACCCCATTCGCTGGTTCCGGAAGCCTACCGACTGGGGGGCAGTGATGAACCAATATGAGGTTTACAAGCTGCGTCGAGCGTTTCCATAGGTAGATAAAAAAGTTGCGCTGGCATTTCGCCGGTAGCATATATGCCGGAGCAGGGCAGGTGAAGAAATGACCGGATATTTCGACGACCAGGTAATGCGGGATATAGAGTCCCGGTTAAACATAGTTGATATTGTAGCAGAGACCATCAAGCTGACCCGCAAGGGCAACCGGTTCTGGGGCCTGTGCCCTTTTCACAGCGAGAAGACGCCGTCTTTTACTGTCAGTTCAGAGCGCAATATGTACTACTGCTTTGGCTGCCAGAGCGGGGGGGACATGATCAACTTCATTATGAGGCGGGATGGGCTGGAATTCAAGGAGGCCCTGCAGCTTCTGGCCGCCCGGGCTGGTGTTGAAATAAAAAGCGCAGCCTCTCCCCGGGGAGCGGATCAGCGCAAAAGGATAATTGAACTCAACCGCCTGGCGGTGGAGTATTTCCAAAACACTTTGCAGTCACCGGCGGGTCGGGAGGGAGCTATTTACCTGGAAAAGCGCTCCATACCCCAGGAAATGATAAAAAGGTTCAGCCTGGGCTTCGCTCCTGACAGCTGGAATGGCTTGAGCGAGTATTTATTAAAGAAAGGCTTTAAAGCTGATGAAATGCTGGGGGCTGGCCTGGTAAAACGCAGCCGGGAGCAGCAGCGCTATTATGATCAATTTCGCCGGCGAGTCATTTTTCCCATAGCCGCTTACAATGGTGAAATCGTGGGTTTTGGAGGAAGGATACTTGATGAGGGTTTCCCAAAATATCTAAATACCGGAGAAACTGAAGTATTTCATAAACGGCGCAATCTTTACGGTCTTTTTCAGGCCCGGGACAGCATCCGTAAGCTTGGTGAAGCGATTGTGGTTGAGGGCTATATGGACTGCCTGAGACTGCATCAATACGGTATTGAGAATGCGGTTGCCACCCTGGGAACGGCCTTAACTGCAGAGCAGGCCCAACTTTTAATTCGCTACGCCCGGAAGGTCCTGGTTGTCTATGACGGTGACGAGGCCGGCCAGAGGCAGACCTGGCGAGCCATAGAAATACTGGGAGGTGAAGGCCTAAAGGTCGATGTTCTCACCCTGCCGGGGGGCCAGGATCCGGATGAATTTCTTGCCCGGTCTGGAAAAGAGGAATTTTTGCACTATATACAGAATAATAGAGTGAGCCATATAGAGTATAAAATATTCCGTCAAATGATGACTCAAACGGCTCCTGATATTGATAGCAAGGCGGCGATTATTCGTTCAGTTAAAGAAGATATACAGTCTCTGGATTCTGAACTGGAAAAGGACAACTACGTAAAGCTCCTGTCAAGACGGCTGTCTCTGGAAGAAAACGTGGTGGCCAGGGAATTGGCCAGGGGAAAGATTCAGACAGGGAAAGTAGGTGTAAGCGGGAATAAAACCCAGGTATTAAGAGATAATATTATATACGGTAATTATAGCAATGAGGAGAAAATATTGGCAGCTGTTCTGGCATTTCCCCGGGTCCATAAGAAGTTGCGTACCGCCACTGAGGGCATCCTGTTTGTGGAACCGGTCAACCAGGCCCTGCTGGAGTTATATGAAGAAACCCGACTCCTCGGTGAATGCGGCCCGGCCCTTTTCAGGCAAAAGGCTGAGGAAGCAGGTCTGGGAGCGGTTTTAGGGAAAATGGTGGTATTGGGTGAGAGCCTAGAGGCTCCCCCTGATGAAGAAATTGATGATTTTATCTACTCGGTAAAGAATCGAGGAAAGCGGCTCGTGTGGAACAGGCTGCACGGCCTTTTGGAAAAAGCCAAGCTGCAAGGTGACTTTAGTGCCCTGTTGGGTTTTATTCTTAACCTCGATACATTCCTGCACAACACCCAGGAAGGGGGGATATGATGAAAGTGGACAAGAAACTCGCAGAATCGATAAGTGTTCTGGCCGAGAAAGGCAAGAAAAAGAAAAACCTTACCTACGAGGAAATTATAGAGGATCTCCAGGGATTCAACCTGGGACCTGATAATATAGATGATATATTCGAACATTTTCAGTCCCTGGGGATAGGCATCGGCCTGGATGGTGAAATGGAGTCCGAGGATGACGTTGAAGCAGACAACATTGAAACCGAAGACATAGTCATTCCCGAAGGGATTGAGATCGACGATCCGGTCCGCATGTACCTCAAAGAAATTGGCCGGGTGCCTTTATTATCAGCCGATCAGGAAATTGAACTGGCCAAGTTGATTGAAGAAAACAATGAAGAGGCCAAACGCCAGCTGGTGGAAGCCAACCTGCGCCTGGTAGTGAGCATTGCCAAACGCTATGTTGGAAGGGGCATGCTGTTCCTCGACCTGATTCAGGAAGGCAATCTCGGCCTTATGAAAGCAGTGGAAAAGTTTGATTTTCGCAAGGGCTTCAAGTTCAGCACCTATGCTACCTGGTGGATTAGGCAGGCCATTACCAGGGCCATAGCTGATCAAGCTAGAACCATAAGAATACCGGTTCATATGGTTGAGACTATCAACAAGCTTTCCCGCGTACAGCGCAATCTCTTGCAGACACTGGGCAGGGAGCCTACTCCCACCGAAGTTGCTCAAGAGATGGATATTTCAGTTGACCGGGTTATAGAAATTATGAAGGTCGCTCAAGAACCGGTGTCCCTGGAGACTCCTATCGGAGAAGAAGATGACAGTCACCTGGGCGATTTTATCACTGATGAAGATGCCGAATCGCCGGAGGAATCTGCTTCCTTTGTATTGCTCAGAGAGCATCTGGATGGCATCTTAAACACTCTGACCGAAAGGGAGGAAAAGGTTCTGCGACTGCGATTTGGACTGGATGATGGTCGTCCGCGGACCCTGGAAGAAGTAGGTCAGGAGTTTGGAGTTACCCGGGAGAGAATAAGGCAGATTGAAGCCAAGGCCTTGAGAAAGCTGCGGCATCCTTCGCGCAGTAAGAAACTTAAAGATTATATCGAGTAGGAGAAAAGCCGATGCCAATCGGACTTGACAAGAGGGTCGACGGCATTTTATAATGATTCTCGTTGGGGCGTTCCTCGATAGCTCAACGGTAGAGCATCCGGCTGTTAACCGGAGGGTTGTAGGTTCGAATCCTACTCGGGGAGCCAATGGAAATAACAGCGGTAACCCTATCAAGTTACCGCTCTTTGTTTTAATAAACCCGGATTTCAAGGGCCTTGGCTCTTGACCTTTTAGGAGAGATATTATACACTATCTTTTGCGGGGTACCGCAGTAGCGCCAGGGCCTATAGCTCAGTTGGTAGAGCTACCGGCTCATAACCGGTTGGTCCCAGGTTCGAGTCCTGGTAGGCCCACCATGTTTGAAATCAGCGTTCTGAAGACGGAAGTCGGATAATACAGCTTTATTCTTGCACCAGTCTCAGCTCTAAATGCAGTATCTGACAACCGTCTTCCGACGTCTGGCATGGCCCCTTGGTCAAGCGGTTAAGACACCGCCCTTTCACGGCGGTAACAGGGGTTCGAGTCCCCTAGGGGTCACCATTTACGGGCGATTAGCTCAGTTGGGAGAGCACCTGCCTTACAAGCAGGGGGTCGGCGGTTCGAGCCCGTCATCGCCCACCAGGGAATATAAAAGGCTTCCTTATCTAATTAAGGAAGCCTTTTGTCATTAAGAACCCGGGACGGTTTTTGCTAATACTTGACTACTGCTGGACGAGATAGGTGAAGAGTCTGGAATATGGGGAGCCTGATTCTTCTTATTTTTAGATTGCTTAAGACCCGGCAGTAAACAGCTGGCGGTAAATAGCAACTATCTCCGAGGTCTTCATGCGCACCAGACCGCTGCTGCTGGGAGCCACAAAGTCTCTTGCACCATCAATAACATCGAAGGGCTGATATCCCCAGGGTGCCCGGGTCCTTTGGGAATAGGCCTGGTAAACCCCTTTGCCCACATAGCATACCGTTAGGGGACGATAATGCTTTAGTTTTTGGGATAGCAGCTGCCTTCCCCCAACGTATTCCTCGGGCATGATATCGGCAGCGGCTCTGGTAGGGCAGGGCACTATGTTGGTTAATCCGTAGCCCAATTGGAGAAGAAGGTGGTCTTCCTCGGGGCTATATATTCTGGGGGTTAACCCGGCTTCGTAGAGGATGCGCCAAAAGCGGTTGCTGGGGTTGGCAAAATGGTGACCGGTTTCACCTGAACGAAGGCTGGGATTGAAGCCGACAAAGACTATTCTAAGACCGTGGGATAAGTAATCGGGCACCAGTCCGGGTATTTCCACCACGCTATCACATCCTCCAGCCAAAAATCAGACCTGACTGTCATTATCTCATTAATATTGCACCTTGTCAGGCCTGATTTGTACTTGCTAACGAATGGCTTTTTGTTCACGCAGCTTATCGATTTGTTCCTGGCTGTATCCGGCCTCGGTCAGGATTGCGTCGGTGTGCTGACCTATGTCGGGAAACACCGCTCTTAGCTCTCCCGGGGTCTCAGAAAGCTTAACCGGTATTCCGGTTAGGTACATATCCCGGCCCGAGTTTTTAAAATTATCAAGTTTGATCATCATTTCCCGGGCTCTCAACTGGGGATGTTCGGCAACTTCATCCAAAGTCAAGACCGGGGTAAAACAGATATCCAGGTCGGAAAAGATATCCAACCACTCAGCCTGAGTTTTTTCTCCGATCAAGGCTCTAATGTCTTCAACCATTTCACGCTGACGTTCCTCAACAAAGTGCCAGGGTATATATTGCCCTTTACCGACCCGCTGACAAAAGCCTTCCCAGAACTTGGACTCAATGGCCCCCAGACCGACGAAACGGTGATCGCTCGTTTCATAGACGTTGTAACAGGCATATCCGCCGGACAGCAGGTTTTCCTCCCGGGCCGGGAGCCGGCCCAGACCCGCCCATTCGCCGATGGTATAACAGAGCAGGCTCAAGGCCCCGTCCGCCATGGCAATATCGACAAACTGCCCGCGGGAGGTTTTATCCCTGGCCAGCAAGGCCATTAGTATCCCTATCACCGAGTAGAGGCTTCCCCCAGCGATGTCGGCCAACTGGCCGGCGCAGAGGGAGGCTCTGTCACCAGGGCCGTTTAACCCGGTAATTCCGGTTAGATTCAGGTAGTTAAGATCATGACCGGCCACCAAACGGTACGGACCGGTAAAGCCGTATCCGGTTATGGCACAATGAATTAATCGGGGATTGATTTCCTTCAGCACATCATACCCAAGCCCCATCTTTTCCAGTACCCCGGGACGGAATTGTTCAATGAAAACATCAGCGGTCTTGATAAGCTCACATAAAACCCGCTTACCTTCGTCAGTTTTCAGGTTGATTGCAACACTCTTCTTATTGCGGTTTACTGAATAAAAACGGGCGCTTTCCTCCAGCAGCATGGGCGCCAGATAGCGTCCCCATTCGCCACTGGGTTCCTCGATCTTAATGACTTCAGCACCAAAGTCAGCGAGGATCTGGGAACAGAGTGGGCCGGGCAGATACTGGGAGAGATCCAGGACTCTGATACCATCCAACGGTAAAACCATACTAAACTCCTCCTTAATATTTATATATTTAGGAATTGGCGCCGGAAGCACTGTTATTTAAAATGGGGTGAGCGTATTGTTGTCTGATAGGATAAAAAAACCCGCCGATAATTCGGCGGGGCTCAAGGCTCTCCAACTATTATATTTAATTACTACTATTATTCTAAAACCATCAACATTAGAAGGCAAGTCTTAAACAGGGTTTACATTTAGCGGTTTCTGGTAAGATGATCTTGAAGAATTTCGGTTAATAGGATATAAAATTATAATTACCCAGTAGATGCAGGAAAAGAAGGCCGGATAAAAACATGCTTTATAACAGAGAAAACTTGAGAAACGAAGCTGCCCGTCTAAAAAAAGAATTACACGCTATATACCTGGCCAGTCGTCATCCCGGGACTCCCTGGCAAGCTAGGGCCTTGGCTGGTTTGGCTTTGGCCCTGGCGGTGAGCCCGATTGATCTTATTCCCGACTTCATTCCCGTTCTGGGGTACCTGGATGATCTCATTTTCATTCCCTGGCTGTTAAGATTGGCTTTAAAAAGAATTCCCGACGAAGTAATGAAGGAGTGCCGTCTTGAAGCTGAACAGAGCCGGCAACTGGGGCGGGGCGGACTCCGGGCGGCTGCGCTTATTGCGATCATTTGGCTGATAATAATCGGCCTGGCAGTTAAAGGGCTGACTACCTGGTATAGGGCTGGCCGTTAAAGGCTTAAGCACCCACCGTTATTGATTTAACTTTAAAAGCTCCAGGGCCTCGACTTTCCACCATCCGTCCTGGAGGCGGGTTCTTACGCTATAAAGATAGGCGTCTCCCGGCTGGTAGCAATTTTCAAAACGATATTGAAAAGTAAGCAAATCTTGACCTTCCATATAATACAGGACATCGTTCTTTTGAGCCGGCCCAATAGTGGGCAGCCCGTCACAGGGTATAAGCATAAGACGTCCTCGCTCCCTATCATACCAGGTAAAACTTGCACAAATAGCATCAGCCAGGTCGTCGCAAAAGCCACGACTCAGGAAGATGGATGCTTCATCGGGATTACGAGCGTTTAAAAGGACCTGCCCCCCAGGCGTTTCTTGTACCTGAAGAAACTGCTGGTAGAGATTGAAATCTGCCATGACCTGCTGGAAGGCTTGCCCAACATTAGGAGGGGCCATGCTGAGAGGCTTAATAGATGCGGCATCGGCTTTATCCTGAGGCAGGGCGGCGAAGAGGTATAAAAGGACAAACAAGGCCCGGATGGCCGGTAGTTTTTGAGGGCTGTTCAATAAAAATGGCCTCCTGTTTAAAGTAAGACCATTATAAACCGGCTCCAGGCCTAAAATATGATGAATTCTGCCTGCGGAAAAGATTATTATCCTACATTTTTAAATGTGTCCCGACATATATTTATCAACCACTTATCTTTCAAAACAATTCGGTTCAATGCTATACTTCGTGGAATGCGACACCCACCAGGCCCGGTCCGGTATGTACTCCCAGGACGGGGCTTATATCGGAACAGACGATCTCATTGATGTTGGGAAGTTTTTTCAGTTTTTCTACCAGGGCATTGAGCTCTTCCAGGGCACCGCCATGTAAAACCGCCAGATTGATGCGCTTGGTGGCTACGGTTTTCGCTACGATTTCATAAAGCTTGTCAATGGATTTGCGCCGGCCGCGGGCTTTGGCAAAGGTGAAATATTTGCCGTCTTCGTTTACAGAAATAATTGGTTTGATGTCCAGGAGGTTTCCCAGCATGCCGGCAACCAGGCCTATCCGGCCGCCTTTACGCAGGTATTCCAGGGTTTCCAGGATATAGTATACTTGAACTTTGGGCTGAATAGAGTGAAACTTTTCCAATACTTTTTCAAAGCTCAACCCGCTGGCGATATTTCTGGCTGCATCTAAAACCATCCACCCGGTGCCAAAGGACAGGGTCTTGCTGTCCACTACTTTGATCCTGAGGTGGTCTATGTCGCGCGCAATCATTTTTACAGCTTCACAGGTCCCGGAGAGGCCGGTTGAAATATGAACTGCCAGGACATGCGTAAATCCTTCTTCACTTATGCGGTGAAAAAGGTCTTTAATTTCCTGGGCGCAAGGCATCGATGTAGTAGGAATCTCGCCCGGCATGCGGGAATAGACATAACCGGGTTCAACGTCGATCCGATCGTTGTACTCCCGATCTCGGTAGATAACCTTTAGCGGTAGGATTTTGATGCCGTAGCGATTTACGATCTCCCGGGGTAGATCGCAGGCGCTGTCAGCCAGCAAAGCGATTTTTTCTTTCACTTTGGTTTCCCTCCTTGTACCAATAGTTTACTTTCTTTCGGGGAAATGGCCAAGGATTTTATTTTCTTCCCTTGACATCACTATTCCATGCGGATAAAATTTTTATGTAAAGTATTATTCCTTTACAAAGGGGATGGCTGAATGCTGGAAAAAGTCGACCGGGTTATCATGCTCAAGGATTTTTATGGTTCCTTATTGACCGACCGGCAGCAGGATGTCATTCACCTCTATTATGAAAACGACTGGTCCTTGGCCGAAATTGCCGGGAGTATGAATGTAAGCCGGCAGGCTGTTCACGATCTGTTGAGACGCTCGGAAGCGGCCCTGGAGGATTACGAACAGCGGCTGGGTCTGATGGATAAATTTTTAAGCAACCGGGCCCGCTGGCAGAAGATCCATGCGCTGCTGTCGGGAGAGGTGGATCGCCATAAACTGGACATGGCACTATCCTTGCTGGAAGAACTAAAGGAACGGGTTTAACGAATAAAGGAGCGATAGCGTGGCATTTGAGGGCCTATCAGATAGACTGCAGGATATTTTTAAAAAACTGCGCGGTAAAGGCAAAATAAATGAAGAAGATGTGCGCCTGGCTATGCGCGAAGTTCGTCTCGCCTTGCTGGAGGCGGATGTCAACTTCAAGGTGGTTAAAGATTTTATAGCCCGGGTAAGTGAACGGGCAGTTGGGCAGGAGGTCCTGGACAGCCTCACCCCGGGGCAGCAGATTGTCAAGATTGTTTATGATGAAATGACCGCTTTGATGGGGGGGCAGGAGACCAAGCTGGTTTTGTCTTCCCGGACCCCGACCATTATCATGGCGGTGGGATTGCAGGGAGCCGGAAAAACCACTACGGTGGCCAAACTGAGCAGAAACCTGGTCAAACAGGGACGCCGCCCCTTAATGGTGGCCTGTGACGTATACCGTCCGGCTGCTATAAAACAGCTCCAGGTGCTGGGCGAACAGACTTCCACGCCGGTTTTTTCCATGGGACAGGGCAACCCGGTAGACATAGCGCGGGCCTCCATTGAACACGCCCGTAGCACCAACCGTGATGTAGTTATTCTGGACACCGCGGGCCGCCTTCATATCAATGAGCAGTTAATGGAAGAGTTGAGTAATATTAAAACCGCCTTGGACCCTGATGAGATCCTGCTGGTGGTGGACGCCATGACCGGGCAGGATGCGGTCAATGTGGCGGAGTCGTTTAACGCCCAACTGGGCCTTACCGGTGTGGTTTTGACCAAGCTGGACGGCGATACCCGGGGTGGTGCGGCCCTGTCGGTAAAAGCGGTTACCGGCTGTCCGATCAAACTGGTCGGCATGGGGGAAAAATTGGACGCTTTGGAAACCTTTTTCCCTGAACGTATGGCTTCCCGCATTTTAGGCATGGGCGATATACTGAGTCTGGTGGAAAAGGCCCAGGCCAATATGGATGCCAGCAAAGCTCGGGAAATGGAAAGAAAGATCAGGCAGCAGGAATTTACCCTGCAAGATTTCCTCGACCAGATGCAGCAGGTGCGCAATATGGGCCCCCTGGAAGATCTGCTGGGAATGATCCCGGGAATAGGCAAACAGATCAAGGCCGCCAAAGGTGATTTCGATGAAAAAGAAATTGGACGCCTGGAAGCGATCATTAAATCGATGACCGCTCAAGAACGGGCCAACCCGTCAGTTATCAATGGCAGCCGGAAAAAACGCATAGCCCGGGGAAGCGGAAACCGGGTTCAAGACGTTAACCGACTGCTCAAGCAGTTTGAAGAATCCCGCAAGCTCATGAAGCAATTTGCGGACATGGGCGGTAAAAAGGGCAAGCGGGGCGGATTCCCACCGATCAAATTTCCCTTTAACTAGTACAGGCTGGTTTCAGGATTTGATAAAAGATCCCGGTCTAATATCGGGTTATACTATTTAGGAGGTGAGTATGTGGCGACAAAGATCAGGCTGAAAAGAATGGGTGCCAAAAAGAGTCCCTTTTATAGAATGGTGGTGGCTGATGCCAGATCACCCAGGGATGGAAGATTCATAGAGGAAATCGGATACTATAATCCGAACACCGACCCGGCAACCATAAAAATCGATGAAGAAAAAGCCTTGAAATGGCTGGCTGAGGGAGCGAAACCGACCGATACAGCCAAATCTATTCTGCAAAAGCAAGGCATTATGTTCAAGTTTGCTGAGAGCCGCAAATAGCGGACGGGGGTGAAACATATGAAGGATCTTTTGGAGTATATAGCCAAAAACCTGGTGGATGATCCCGACCAGGTGAGTGTCAAGGAATCCAATGGAGAAAAGGCCATAGTACTGGAACTCACGGTAGCAGCAGACGATATGGGCAAGGTTATTGGCAAACAGGGCAAGATCGCTAAATCCATTCGGACCATTACCAAGGCCGCAGCAGCCAAAGAAGGAAAACGCGTCACGGTTGAGATCCAAAAATAGCTGTAGAAGAGCCTTGCATCATTTATTAGAGGCATCGCTTTAAACGCGGGGGCTTGACCTGACTGCCGAGCGGCAGACGGTTGGTCCCCGCTATTGTTTGGCCCAGGGTCAGGCATTTTAAGAAATCTTGTTGTAGCTACATCTGCTGCCAGTACTTTGTTAATCTTAATTCTAAGTATTACTCGTAAAGGGAAAAATTTTATAGGCAGGGACAGAGTACTCGATGGAGGTTGCCATGAATGAGGAAGACCTGATAAGTATTGGGGTTATAAGGGGCGCCTACGGGCTTCGGGGTGAAGTCAGAGTTGCACCCTTGACCGACTTTCCGGAGAGATTTAACAAAATGGAAAAGGTCTTCGTGGGCGGACCGGGAGGCGCGACCCTCATAAATATCGAAAACACCCGGGCTGCCAACCAGACTGTTCTTTTAAAATTTCAGGGAATTGATTCGCGGGAAAAGGCCGAGGCTATGCGCGGTCAGTATCTCATGGTTCCGGAGAGTGAAGTATATCCCCTCCCAGAAGGCAGCTACTATCATTTCCAGTTAAAAGGCCTGTCGGTTTATGACCAGAAACTTGGTTGCCTGGGCATTTTGTGGGATATACTGGAAACAGGGGCCAATGATGTTTATTCTATAAAATCAGAAGAGTATGGGGAAATACTGATTCCCGCGATTAAAGAAGTAGTGCTAAAAGTGGACCTTGAGAAAAAGGAAATGCAGATCAAGCTTTTACCCGGTCTTCTGGATTAGTACAACGTTCCGTATATTCGTGTATATAAGTTGGAGCAGGTTTTTTCGAAGTACAAGGCGGAGGAGAGACTAATACTGGACGTATTGCGATTGACGACAACGCAGTAATTCGGAAAAACCTGCCCAAATTATACGCATGAATATACGGAACGTTGTACCAAGTGGTTAAGCGGCTAAAGGAGGCCGGTTAAGAAAATGAAAGTGGATATCCTCACCCTTTTCCCGGAGATGTTCATATCGCCCTTTAATTGCAGCATCATTAAAAGGGCCCGGGATGGCGGTCTGATTGAATTAAATACGGTCAACATACGAGATTACGCTGAAAACAAACACCTGCAGGTGGATGATTATCCCTATGGCGGCGGTGCCGGCATGGTCATGAAATTCGATGTTCTGGAGAGAGCCTTAAAAGGATTCAGGGAGATCGATGCCCATATCATTTACCTTTCTCCTCAGGGACAGGTGCTTACCCAAAAAAAACTGGTTCAGCTTTCATCATTAAGCCATCTCGTTTTACTCTGCGGCCACTATGAAGGTATTGATGAACGCGTTATGAGCCTTGTCGACGAGGAAATATCCATAGGGGACTATATATTGACGGGCGGTGAGCTGCCGGCTATGATTCTGGTCGATGGGGTTTCCCGGCTTATCCCCGGGGTTTTGGGCAGTGAACAGTCGTCCGAAGAGGAATCCTTCGCCAGCAGGCTGTTGGAATATCCTCAGTATACGCGGCCCTCCGAGTACCTGGGCCGGGGGGTGCCTGAAATCCTGTTGTCCGGGCATCATGAGAATATCCGGCGCTGGCGAAAGAAACAGAGCCTTCTGCGCACTTTGCTCAAGCGTCCTGATCTTCTGCTATTGAAAGACTTTGATGCGGAAGAAAGAAAACTTCTGGAGGAAATTATCTTTGAACCCCGACAACCCGGTTAGAAAATCGAGAGTATACATAGCGCTTTTACACAGTCCCATGTACAACAAACGCATGGAGCGGATCACCACGTCGGTTACCAATCTGGACCTGCACGATATCGCCCGCAGTTCCAGGACTTATGATGTGGACGGTTTCATTATCGTTCATCCCTCGGAAAGTCAGCGCCAGCTGGTTAATGATATACTCTCCTACTGGCAGAAAGGATATGGAGGAGTATATAATCCTGACCGGCGCGAGGCTTTTTCGGGACTGCGGCTGGTGCCTTCTTTGGAAGAAGCGGTGGCCCAGTTGGAGGCAGAAACCGGCCGGGCGGTTAAAACAATAGCCACCGATGCCCGACTCTATCCCAACAGCGTGTCCTATGCCCGGCTCAAGGCGAAGATACGGGAAGATGAGGCTACCTACCTGATCCTTTTTGGTACCGGATGGGGAATGGTGGCCGAGCTGATGAACCGCTGCGATTTTATTCTGGAACCGTTGGAAGCGGGGCGCACATACAACCACCTGTCGGTGCGCAGCGCGGCTGCCATTATTCTGGATCGCCTGCTGGGTGAATCCTGGTTTGAAAGATAGGATCTCAACTTTCGCAGTTGACAGAATCATGGCTTCTTCGTGCCAGCTTCGTCGCCAAGTGATAACTTCTGCTTGTCTCGAAGCTCAAGAGGCTCGCCCTAACGGGCACTTCCGATGCTCCCTACGGTCGCAATTAAGGAGGGTCGACGCCGCTAATTCCCATCCATGCGACGTCGACGGTATTTCGGCTAGTGCCGATGGATCGAAAGGCGACGGCAACAGTGTTTTGCCTAGTGTCAGCGGATCGAAGGTGAACCCTGAGTGCTGACCAAAGCCTTGAGCATCGGCCCCAGTAGCGCGTCCGCACCGTCCTTGGTGCTCGACATCTTTCGCTTTCTCACCTTCGCAGGGCAACCTTAGTGGTGAGCGAAAGCGAACATGTGTAGTACCTGGAGGGTGAATCACTAGGCTCATGCGCAAGTTACTCAGAATCCATAACTCTGTCAACTGCGAAAGTTGAGATAGTATTTTCTTGATCGGCAAATAGCTGCTATGCTATAATTATTTGTGTTCTGTGAGTAAGGATGGTCCGCTGCATTATAGATGCATGAACATCTGTAGAAGGAGGTCGGATTGATGCAAGATATTATCAGATCCATCGAAGAGGAATATGTACGCAAGGACCTGCCCCGATTTAATCCTGGCGATACAGTGAAAGTGCACGTCAAGGTTATTGAGGGAACCCGGGAAAGAATTCAGGTTTTCGAAGGTACGGTCCTTAAGATACGCGGAGAAGGTATTTCCCGCACCTTTACGGTGAGGAGAATTACTTACGGGGTAGCGGTTGAAAGAACATTCCCCATTCATTCTCCTAGAATCGCCAAAGTGGAAGTCACCCGCAGAGGTAAAGTGCGGCGGGCTCGCCTGTTCTACCTGCGTGGCTTAATGGGCAAAAAGGCCAGGGTTAAAGAAAAAGGCCGCCGCTAAGAATTAAAAAGTAGGGAAGGAGAATACCATCAGGTATTCTCCTTATTTATTATCAGGCCATTTTAATAACTTTAAAGGCGGGTTATTGGAGGTGCTAAAATGAGTATTAACTGGTATCCCGGGCATATGGTTCGAGCCAAACGGGAAATCAACGAAAACCTAAAACTGGTTGATATTGTGGCCATCATTCTGGACGCCCGGGCGCCTTTCGCCTGCCGCAACCGGGAATTGGAGAACATGGTGGGCAAAAAACCGGTCTTGATGGTTTTAAATAAATCCGACCTGGCCGATCCTAACCTGACCCGCCAATACCTGGAGAGCCTAAAAGCAGAGGGATTTTTGGTCCTGGCCATGGACTCGTTGCACCGTAAAGGCAAAAAGACTCTGCTTGAGGCCTTAAAGACAGCCTACCGAACAAAGTCCCAGGAAATGCTAGCCAAAGGGCGCCGGGTAAGGCCGGCCCGGGTCATGGTAGCTGGAGTTCCCAACACCGGAAAGTCGACCTTTTTGAACTGCCTGGTAGGCCATAATACGGCCGCAACCGGCGCCCGCCCCGGAATAACCAGAGGCAAACAATGGGTGAGAATCCAATCAGATATAGAATTGTTGGATACTCCCGGCGTGATGTGGCCCAAGATCGACAATCCGGAACAGGGCTTAAAACTCGCCCTTTTGGATATAGTGGGGCAAAACGCCTATAACGAAGTAGAGGTGGCGTGTTATCTGCTCGAGGTACTCAAAATGAAAGGTGAGCCCGAACTCTTAGAAAGGATCGGCCTGAACGTAACCCAGGATACTGCTACAGCTTTGCAGGCTATATCCTTGAAAAAGAGATTTTGCCTCCCCGGAGGCAGCGCTGATGAAGAAAAAACGGCTCATTTCCTCTTACAAGAATTCCGCAAAGGACGTCTGGGACGCATTAGTCTGGATTAAACTTTCACAAAAAGCCAATCTGGAGTACCCATTTTATTGCTGCACGAATTTTAAAAGCCCTCTCTTATTATTTACTACCCGGGTCATACCAGGCCTGGTTAACATTCCTTATAAATCCGGGAATTGGCTGGTTGTCGTTTCCAGTATGAATTTGAGCAAAACAATAATATAAGAAAGGAAAAAGGTTTTGATTTAGCGAATGGTAATCATGCAAGAATGTGCAACTGATTACATTTAACACGTTCAAGACCAGGTTATGAAACAATTGACAAGGTGGGGGAAGATATAATGGATACCAATCACCTGTGTATGGGTTGTATGAATGATAAGGGAACCGAAGAAGTATGTCCCTATTGCGGGTATGTGGAAGGTACTCCTCCAGAGCTGCCGCAGTTTTTAACGCCCGGTACCATATTAAACGGGCGCTATCTGCTCGGAAAAGTGCTGGGCTATGGCGGGTTTGGCATCACCTATTTGGGTTGGGACCTGATTTTAAATTCCAAGCTGGCGGTTAAAGAATACCTGCCCCAGAGTGTGGCTACCAGGGTTATGGGGCAGACGACCGTAACTGCCTTCAGCACTGGAGAGGCTCAAGACAATTTCACTTACGGGCTGAACAAATTCCTGGACGAAGCAAGGGCTCTGGCCCAGTTTATGGACCATCCCGGGATTGTGGGAGTGAGAGACTTCTTCCAGGCCAACGCCACCGCCTATCTGGTCATGCAGTACATGGAGGGAATGACCTTTAAAGATTATCTCCAGGAAAAAGGCGGCGCCATCCCAGTCGACGTGGCTTTGAGCATAATGATGCCGGCTATGGACGCCCTCCGGGAAGTACACCAAAAAGGTATAGTTCATCGCGATATAAGTCCTGACAATATATACATAATGGCCAACGGCCAGGTAAAGCTACTCGATTTTGGAGCCGCCCGCCATGCCGTCGGAGAGCACAGCAAAAGCCTTTCTATTATATTAAAGGCCGGCTATGCACCGGAAGAGCAGTATCGTTCAAGGGGGGAGCAGGGTCCCTGGACTGATATATACGCGGTAGGCGCCACGCTCTATCGGGCCATAACCGGCAAGATACCGCCCGAAGCCCTGGACCGCATGTTTAATGACACCCTGGAACCGCCCTCCCACCTGGGGGTGGCAATTTCACCGGATATGGAAGCCGCCCTGGTGCAGGCCCTGGCAGTGAAGGCTTCGAACCGCTTCCAGAGCATTGAAGCATTCCAAAAAGCGCTGGGGGGAAATCGAACAGCCAGCATACCTCCAACTCCCCAGGTTTCAGCAGCGCCGCCGACTTCACCACCACCAGTGGGGCCCGTCTCGGGGCAGCCTTCGGGTCCGGCTCCGGGGGGAGGAGTTTCCATTCAGGTGGCTCCACCGTCTTCGGTTATTTCGGTTCAGCCCGCTGGCAGCCCTGGACCGGTTGCAGCGGTCGCACCCCGACCCAAGAGTTCAACCGGCAAAAAGGTGGCGATAGGAATAGGGGCGGCTTTCCTGGTTATGGTTCTGGCAGTAATAGGCCTGGCTTACATTGGTTCCAACACTCGCACCACCGGAAGTTTAACCCTGTCTGACGGTAGTAAATATGACGGAGAAATCATGAAAAATAAACCTGATGGACAGGGAACCATGACCTATAGCAATGGGGATAAGTACCAGGGACAGTTTAAAGAGGGCAAGAGAGAGGGAACGGGTTCATATACTGGTGGCGATGGTTCCGTGTTAGTCGGAACCTGGCAAAGTGACGAACTGGCTGGAGACGCTACTATAACCAAAACCGACGGTAGCAAGTATGTCGGGCAGCTCAAAAACTTCAAGGCCGATGGCAAAGGGACCATGACTTTGGCGGATGGCTCCAAATATGACGGGGAATGGAAAGACAACCAACGCTCCGGGTATGGGATTTTGACCGAGCCCAACGGGGACCGCTATGAAGGGCAATGGAAAAATGACAAGCGCGATGGGAAAGGAGTTCTGATTACTCAAAACTTTCGCTATGACGGGCAGTGGAAAGAAGGTAGAGCCGAAGGATACGGAGTAATAACGTATACCGATGGCAATAAATATGAAGGGGAGTTTAAAGACAACGCTGCCGAAGGAAGGGGAACCGGAACCGTAGATGGTGAGACATTGTCAGGTCGGTGGAGTAACAACACGTATCTTGGCCCCTAAACCCCCAGGCCGGCCGCAAAAGTGAATTTAGGATGGCAGGGACGCCAATTAAGTGCGGGGAGGCCCGAAGATGAGGCGCAATTGGGTCATAGTTTCTGTTATCGTAATTATAACGCTTGGGTGTGGTTTTTATTTTGTACACTCCAGGTACAAAGAAGCGTCTGTACCGGTGGCTACACAAACGCAGATACCGGGCCAAACCGGTCAGGAAAATACTATAACCCTAGTTGCGGCGGGGGATTGCCTGATGCACGACAGCCAGATCTTATCAGGAAAGCAAAAAGACAGCAGTTATTCCTTTGACACGTTTTTTACTGAAGTTAGGGATCTGATCAACGAAGGTGATTACAGTTCAACTAATTTCGAAGCACCTATGGCCGGCCCCTCCAGGGGCTATAAAGGATATCCTATGTTCAATAGCCCGGACGCCGCCGCCGCTACTTTCAAAGAAGCAGGCTTTGATCTGGTCGTAACCGCCAACAATCACATAATGGATCAGGGGATCCAGGGGGCCTTGCGCACTATGCGGGTTTTGCATAATGCGGGATTGGACACGGTTGGAACCCGGGAAAAACCCGGAGAAAGCCGTTGGCTTATCAAGGACATCAATGGAATCAAGGTAGGCTACCTGGCCTACAGCTACAGCACCAACGGCATAGCTATTCCCAAAGGTTACGAGTATTTCTACAATTACTTAAACAAAGCCCAGATTATGGAGGACATAAAGACGGTAAGGCCTCAGGTTGATGTACTGGTTCTCGTCTTGCACTGGGGTGTTGAGTATACCCCCAAACCCACCGCCGAACAGCGGGCTTTAGCCCGCCAGGTTTTAGAAGCCGGTGCCGATACTATTTTGGGCAGCCACCCCCATGTTATCCAGACCATGGAGGTTTTACAGGTGGGAGGCCAGGACAAGTTTGTTATCTATGGCATGGGCAATTTTATCAGCAACCAGGAAGGACCGGAACGCAACAGCGGAATTGTTCTGAAGCTGAAGTATCATAAGGATGCCAGCCAGGGAAAGACCCTGCTGCAGGAGGTGTCATATTCGCCAACTTATTCCCATCACTACCAGGTTGGAGGAGAGACCAGATTCAGGGTGGTCCCGATTGAGGAGACCATTGCCAAAATTAACAATGGTCAGGAGGCGGTCTTTAGCACGGGGGATTTGCCCTTGCTACAAGCGGTTTTGGCGGACACTAAATCACGACTGGGGCCGGGTTTTAAAGCTGCCCGGTAATGCTCCCGGCGACGCCAATTGGTGGTTAAATAGGTTTGAAAGAAGCAAAGTGAGATCCAGAAAAATATGCCCTAAAATTTTTAGCCTGCTTTGAGCGGGCTTTTTGTTTATGTATTGACTTTCGCAGTTGGCAGAGTTATGGCTTCATCGTCGCCAAGTGATATCTACTGCTTGTCTCGAAGCTCAAGAGGTAACGCGCTAATTCGCCTCCGTGCGACGCCGACAGTGTATCGACTAGTGCCGATGAATCTAAAAAGCCTTGACCATCGGCCTCGGTAGCACGCTCGCACCGTCTCCCACGGGGACTTCCTGCGGTCGCATGGTGCTCGACCTAGTACCCGGAGTGTGAATTACTAGGCTCCTGCGCAAGTTGCTCAGAAGCCATAACTCTGTCAACTGCGAAAGTCTGTATTAAGCATTATTTATTGCTGCTGGTGTGCAACAATATTTCACGGTATGCTATGAATATGAATATAAATGGAACGAACTTGTTGCAGGGAAGCAAAAAATTTGCAGGGGGGCCAGAGTATGCGGCGCAAATTGATAATTGGATCCATCATTGCGGTTATAGCTCTTGTCTGTGGTTTTTATTATGTAGACTTAAAGTACAAAGAAGCTTCTGTACCATCGGCTACACAAAATCAAGCACCGGGTCAACCCGGCCAGGATAGTACTATAACCCTGGTTGCGGCTGGGGACTGCCTGATGCATAACACCCAAATATGGTCAGGGCAGAAAAAAGACGGAAGTTATTCCTTTGATCCCTTTTTTACTGAAGTAAAGGACCTGATCAATGAAGGCGATTACAGTTCGACTAATTTTGAAGCACCTATGGCTGGCCCGGCCAGGGGGTATCTGGGATATCCCCTGTTCAACAGCCCGGATGCCGCCGCCACTACTTTCAAGGAGGCCGGTTTTGATCTGATGGTAACCGCCAACAACCACATAATGGATCAGGGGATCCAGGGGGCTTTGCGTACCATGCAGGTCTTGCATAACGCCGGGTTGGATACGGTGGGAACAAGGGAAAATCCTGAGGAGAGCCGCTGGCTTATCAAGGATGTCAATGGCGTCAAGGTAGGCTACCTGGCCTACAGCTACAGCACCAACGGCATAGCGATTCCCAAAGGCTACGAGTACTTCTACAATTTCCTCAACAAGGACCAGATCATGGAGGATATAAAGACGGTCAGGCCCCAGGTCGATGTGCTGATCCTGGTTTTGCACTGGGGGGTGGAGTATAATCCCAAACCCACCGCCGAACAGCGGGCTATGGCTCGCCAGTTTTTAGAAGCCGGAGCCGATGCTATTTTAGGCAGCCACCCTCATGTTATCCAGACCATGGAGGTTTTGCAGGTGGGAGGCCAGGATAAGTTCGTCATCTATGGTATGGGCAATTTTATCAGCGATCAAAATGGACAGGACCGTAACAGCGGAATCGTTCTAAAACTCAAGTTCCACAAGGATGCCATCCAGGGAAAAACCCTGCTCCAGGAGGTTTCATATACCCCGACCTATTCTCACCACTACAAAGTAGGGGGAGCGACCAGGTTCAGGGTGGTTCCAGTTGAAGAGACTATTGCCAAAATTAAAAACGGTCAGGAGAAGGTCTTTAGCACCAGGGATCTGCCCCTGCTGCAAGCGGTTTTGGCCGATACCAAATCACGACTGGGCCCCGGTTTTAAAGCAGCCCAGTAAACTGACGGCAGCACAATATTGGGTCAGATGCACAGGAAGGAGGAGCAAAGTGAGATTCAGGGAAATAATGACCACCGATCCTGTTACCTTGATGCCAGAGCAGACGGTAAGGCAAGCAGCCAATATATTTATTGAACGCCGTATTGATGGAGCGCCGGTCTTGGACGAGGAAGGCCGACTGTTAGGCCTTTTTACCAAAACTCATCTTTATCGCTGTATTACCCAGAATATACCTTACGATACCCTGATTGCCAACCTTATGGAGCGCAGCGTAATAACCGGCGATCCCGATGCCATTATAAATGATGTAATTTATCCCCAGGTAGGCCGGCTTCCTATGGTGGAGGGCGGAAAACTGGTTGGGATGGTAACCCGCACCGATTTGGCCCGGGCCTTTTTTGATGAACTCCGCGAAGTATCAGCTGAATTCAAGACTATTATAGATTCCACTCATAACATGATTGTCAGTGTGGACGCTGAAGGTTTGATCAACATTTTTAATGCTCCCGCTGAACGCAACCTTCGTACCAAAGCCGAAGATGTGGAAGGGCTGCCTATTTTGGATGTCTTCCCCACCAGCGGCCTCTTAGAAACCTTGAAAAGCGGAGCTGTTGAGGCCATGCAAAAAATAATCCTTAATGGGCAGATGTACCTTTCCAACCGATCGCCTATAGTAAAGGACGGTATGATAATTGGAGCAGTGGCAGTGCTGCAGGATATCCAGGACCTGGAGAACTTGACTCAGGAATTGGCTATAGTAAAAGAGCTAAACGAAGAACTGGACGCAATTATTGAGTCTTCTTTTGATGGACTCTATATTGCCGATGGCAGGGGCATTACTTTGCGAGTTAACAAGGCCTTTGAGATGATAACGGGAATCAGCTCTGAAGAATTCCTGGGGCGAGATGTGGACGATATAGAAAATACCGGTCTGGTTTCAGAATCGGTGACTGCTCTGGCCTTAAAAAAACGGGAGCCGGTAACCATTATTCAAACCTACGAGAAAACAGGGGCCTTGACCCTGGCTACCGGCAACCCGGTTTTTGATAAAAACGGCAACCTGTTCAGAGTCGTAAGCAATGTACGGGACATAACCGAACTTGATAACCTGAAGCATAAACTGGAACAAATGCAAACATTGAGCCAGCATTACCAGAATCAGCTGCGCAGTTTAAGACTTCAGTACGCCAACACCGAAGTTGTGGTAAACGCACCCTGTATGAAAGAGCTTTTGGACACGGCTTTCCGGATGGCCCAGGTTGACTCTACTATTTTAATAGTCGGCGAATCAGGAACTGGAAAAGAACTTATAGCCGAGCTTATTCACAATAACAGCCCGCGCAACTCGGAAGCTTTCATAAAGGTTAACTGCGGCGCGATTCCAGACAACCTGCTGGAATCAGAGCTGTTTGGATATGAAGGCGGAGCATTTACCGGTGCCCGCAAAGAAGGCCGGCATGGTTATCTGGAAATGGCCAACAAGGGCACCATATTCCTTGATGAAATCGGCGACCTGCCCTATAATGTGCAGGTCAAACTCCTGCGTTTCCTACAGAATAAAGAGATAACTCGCATTGGAGGTTCAGGACCTTTTAAAGTTGACGTAAGAGTTGTAGCAGCCACCAACCGCGATCTTCTAGAAATGGTCAAACAGAAGCTTTTTAGGGAAGACCTTTACTATCGGCTCAACGTAGTGCCTTTGAATGTGCCTCCTTTGCGGGATAGAAAAGAGGATATTCCCAGCCTGGTCAGCTATTTCCTGCAGAGGTTCAACCGCAAATATCATATGACCAAACGCATCAGCCCTGATGTGGTGGCAACATTCATCCATTATAACTGGCCGGGTAATGTACGCGAATTGGAGAACCTGATTGAACGACTCCTGGTGGTAACATCAGGAGATCTGATCAGCCTGCCGGCCCTGCCGGATCACTTGATACCTCACGAAGACAGCCTGCCTAAAGTGGTCGTAACCGGTATTCTCCCCTATAAGGAAGCCGTCGAGAGTCTGGAAAAGCAGCTGATAGAACAGGCCTATGGTCAGTTCCGGACCACCCGACAAATGGCCGCCCAATTGGGCGTCAATGCTTCCACAATTGTCAGGAAAGCTGCTAAATATGGCATAAGCCAGGGCGGGTAAAAGCTTTGTTGCAGAAATAAAACAACCTGCTTTTCCCAATTCCGGTCATATAAAAGAAACCTTATAAATTTGTTGCTTTAAAACAACAAAGACACTTTTTGAGGCACAGGACAGGCTGACATAATAGAATTTTATAATAAATAAAGGTTATAAAGACAATATATTACAGAAAATGCCATGGAATTATTAAAATATCTGTGTATATAGCTTGTTTAAGATAGAAACAATTGTTGCGTAGGAGCAACAAAAATGCAAAAGACAGGGGCTAATTAGCCCAGTTTGTTGCCCCTAAGCAACAATAGTTCAAGCGAGTACAAGTACAATTGAACAACAATTCAGAATTTTCCAGCCAAATACTTCCCTTTTTAAAGCGCTCAGACGATACGAACTATCCGAATTACGGGGGGTTTCTGGATAGAACCGAATGGCTTTTAAAGATTTTGATCTTGTATCCAGAATTCAGTTGCCCCGTTTTGGCATGATAAATGCATTTATTAGTAGGCAGAGGAGGAGGAAGTCCAGAAAAATCCCTTGGGCCCGTCCGGGGGGAACAGGCTGAAAGGGGCGTAGAGAAGATGCAGGAGTTTCGCTGTAAGAAGTGTAAGAAACTGTTAGGCAGGTATCACCAGTGCAAGCAGTTGGAAATCAAGTGTCCTCGATGCAGCAAAATAAACATCCTGTCTCAACCACCCGTAGAGAAGACTGCGGTTTCTTAATTTAAGAAGCTTCAGAGAAGGGTATTCCAGCAGCAAGAATCGGACCGTATTGGATTGCTTGCTGCCAGAGAGCCATAGCGAGCGACGGAAGTGAAGAGCAAGGCGCGAGGTAGGCACGCGATTGAGGCGTACAGATCGTACGTTGATTGAGCGGGACTGCCCCGCAACGCAGACGACGCCCACTGACGGGCTAGTACAGCGATGCCAGGATGGCAAAGAGCTGTGATTCACTTTAATCGACGGGCTGAGAGCTCCGCCAGACGAATGTCTGGGGGAGCTCTTTTCTTCTCACCGGGAAATGAGACCGGCCAAGAATTTGGCCTTAATAAGCAGAGAGCCGTAGAGCTCCACCAGATCTGGTCTGGGGAGCTTTTTGGTATTAGAAGACATAAAGTGTTGTCCAAAATCATATTAAAGTTGACAGTCGCAGATTTAAAAAGGGTAAAGGCCTTTTTGAGAGCCATCGAGCTCCGCCAGAATTACTTGGTGGAG
This sequence comes from Syntrophomonas sp., assembly GCA_039679855.1. Classification (GTDB taxonomy): domain Bacteria; phylum Bacillota; class Syntrophomonadia; order Syntrophomonadales; family Syntrophomonadaceae; genus UBA5314. Next base: position 2,769 of record JBDKUE010000042.1, on the reverse strand, counting down.
CTTTTTATATCGGCTAAATACAGCCAATAACCGTAAATTGGGGGGGTAATAATGAGAGATCTTAGGTGTAAAAACTGCCATCGTCTATTGGGAAGATATCTGGAATGCGAAAAGCTGGAAATCAAATGCCCCCGCTGCGGCGCCATCAATATCGTAGTCAGTCCACCCGAATCTGTAAACTGCCCTCCTCTAAAAAAACAGAGCAAAGTCATGATGAGACTTTAGCTGATTATAGGTGAGGTGCATAACCACCGTGCTACCCGTTTGACAGACGGTGGAGAAATTTATAAAACCGGCTAGAAAGGGGGAGTAAACCGTCGGCTTGTAGAGAAGTATGCGCAGAAAATTGGATCATTTAAGGAGGATGTGAAGATATGTCAGATTTTGTACAGAAGCTAGATATGAAGCGGGCCGATTATCCGAAAAAGGTGCCCATTACCGGAAAGGGCGAAAGAAAAGCCACGTTTGAGGGCATGGGTAGATCCCTGCAGAATCCCTATGCCAAACTGCGCGAAGTAGTATGCGTATCGGCGGCCCGGACTCCCTTTGGTGTTTTTGGCGGCAAGTTAAAAGAATATGATGCTCCCCAGCTGGGTGCTCTGGCCATAAAAGAAGTTCTGCGCCGGGTGGAGGACAAGGTGAAGGGCGAGGATATCGACTACGTTTACATGGGTGAAGTGGTGCCGGCCGGTGCCGGTCAGGTCCCCAGCCGTCAGGCCACTCTACTGGCAGGACTGCCCGATTCAGTTCCTTCAATAACTATAAACAAGGTTTGCTCGTCAGGGATAAAAACCGTAGATCTGGCGGTTCAGCTGATTAAAGTAGGCAGGGCGGAAATAGTGATCGCAGGCGGCATGGAAAGCATGAGCAACTGCCCCTTTTCCTTGCCTGATCACCGCTTTGGCGAACGCATGGGACTGCCCAAGGGCAACCTGGTAGACCTGATGGTTTATGACGGGCTATGGGATGCCTTCTACAACCGTCATATGGCCATTCATGGTTCCGAAGTATCTGATGAGTTTGGCATTGGCAGAGAAGAGATGGACTGGTGGTCCTACCTTTCCCAAACCCGGGCGGTTGATGCCATGAACAGCGGCCGTCTGGATGATGAAATCTTCCCGGTGGAGATCAAACGGGGCAAGGACGTAATGAAACAGGATGAAGGCCCCCGCCCTGGCACGACCATTGAGAATTTAGCCAAACTGCCCCCGGTGTTCAACCACAAGAGTCCGGTAACCGGAGGACCGGGAAGCGTAACCGCTGGAAATGCTCCGGGCGTTAATGATGGAGGCACTGCCGTCATGTTGATGAGCCGGGAAAAGGCGGACGCGCTGGGATTAAAGCCGCTGTTCACTATCGTTGACTATGCTGAAGTATCCCAGTGGACCAAAGACATTGCCACCGTACCGGGCCTATCCATCAAGAAGGTTCTGGATCAAAATGGATTGACCCCCAAAGACATTAAACTGGTGGAAGCCAATGAAGCTTTTGCAGCGGTAGTGCTGGTAAGCTGTATGGGCATTCTGGGTATGAGCAAAGAGGATATGGTAGAAAAGGTCAATGTAAATGGATCAGCGATAGCTTACGGACATCCCATTGGCGCCTCTGGAGCCCGTATCTTGATGACCCTGGGTTATGAATTGAAGCGCCGGGGCGGCGGTTATGGAGTATGCGGCATTTGCTCCGGCCATGCCCAGGGCGATGCCATGCTCATAAAAGTAGAACCCTAAACGACTGGATATAGAGTCGGGATATTTCTAAAGTAGCGAGGAGGAATAACAGATGGAAATAAAAAAAGTCATGGTTTTGGGCGCCGGACAAATGGGCGGCGGAATCGCCCAGGTATCAGCCCAGGCCGGATATGATGTAATTCAGTGGGATATAAACATGGACCTGGTAAACAAGGGCCTGGCTTTAATTGACAAGAACCTGGCCAGGGATGTAGACAAAGGCAAAAAGACCGCTGATGAAAAGGCGGCTATTCAGGGCAGAATCAAGCCCTCCATCAGTTTGGAAGACGCTGCTGGAGTGGACCTGGTGGTAGAAGCCATAGTGGAGAATTTTGATATTAAGGCCAAGGTCTTTGGCCAGTTGGACCAGATAGCCCCACCCCATGCCTATCTGGCCACCAATACCTCTTCCCTGCCGATCACCCAGATAGCCGCCACCACCAAGCGCCCCGAACAGGTTATCGGTATGCACTTCATGAATCCGGTGCCAGTCATGAAGCTGGTGGAAATCATCCGCGGTCTGGCTACTACCGATGAATGCTACGCAGATATCGAGGCGGCTTCCATCAAGATGGGCAAGGTTCCGGTTTGGTGTAAAGACGTACCGGGATTCATCTCCAACCGGGTTCTGCAAGTAATGATCAATGAAGCCCTGTGGGAACTCTATGAGGGAGTAGCCCCGGCTAAAAACATCGACGATATCATGAAGCTGGGTATGAATCACCCCATGGGTCCTTTGGAACTGGCTGACCTCATCGGGCTTGATACCATACTTTCGATCCTCAATGTTATGTACACCGGCTATGGTGATCCCAAGTACCGCCCCTCCCCCTTGTTAAAACAGTATGTGCAGGCCGGCTGGCTGGGCCGTAAGGTCGGCAAGGGCATCTATGACTACAAGAAATAGGGAGACCCAAGCATTTATTAGGAGGCAGCGTTATGTATACTAATGTTTTGCTTGAAAAAAGGAATCACATTGCCGTCTTGACCATAAACCGCCCCAAAGCGTTGAATGCTTTGAACCAGCATACCCTGATAG
>JBDKUE010000179.1:0-5599 GCA_039679855.1 Syntrophomonas sp. | reverse complement strand
GCATATCGGGAGGATTATATGGAACCTGCGCAACTTATAGAAACTTCAGACAACATTGAAACTACTGAAAATAGGGAAAGACTACCTAAATCAAATCTGATCAAATATGCGTTTGCCAGCATCGGCGGGGGAATGATGGATTTTCCCTTAAGCGTTTTTCTGTTGCCCTTTTATACAGAAATTGTAGGGGTTAAAATTGCTGTTGTCAGTCTGGTTGCTCTGATCATAGGGATGTATGATGCGGTAACCGATCCGGCTGCCGGAATTATTTCCGACCGCCTGAAGCCCCGTTTCAACGGCCGCAAAATAGCCTTGTTATGGGGTGCCATACCCCTGGGTATAACATTTTTCTGGCTCTTTAACCCCATCACCGGTTATGAGGCCATCAGTTTCTTTCTGGCCTATTTCTTTTTTATCAATTTTACGGATGTCGTATTTGTACCCTATATGGCCATCGGACTGGAAATGACTCCCGATTACCACGAAAGGATACGCGTGCAGAGCTACTCTCGGGGATTCTGGATTTTCGGCTTATTACTGGGGATATTTTTACCGATTATATACACTTCCAGCACCTCTGATAAAGCGGTCGCCTATTCCAATATGTCGCTCTTGATAAGCATCTCACTGATAGTAACGATCCTTATCACCTATTTCTTAACCAGGGAAAGCACCGGTGCTATAACCGAGCGTTCGATTTCCCTGCGGGAGCAATTTACCACTACCTTCAAAAACAAGCATTTTCTCATTCTTTTTGCCAGCTTCGTTCTACACACTTTCGCCGTAGCCGTGCAGAACGCGGTCTTTGTATATTACTCCATAAACTGGTTGGAAGTTCCGGAGACCGATGCCATGCTGGCCCTGCCGCTCTATCTTATCGCAGCCATTATATCGGTGCCCATATGGCAGAAAATGTCCGGAAAGATAATGAAAAAGAACCTTATGCTCCTGGCTCTGTTTTATAATGTGGTGTGCTCAAGCCTGATTTTCTTTATCCCCCGGGGTGAAGTCATCATGCTATATGCAGTTTTCTTCATGGCGGGAATAGGTTATGGCTGTACCTACGTGGTGCCCAATGCGATGCTGTCCGATGTGATCGATTATGATGAGTATCTTTGCGGCGAATACCGGGCGGGAGCCTATTTTGGCATTTGGGAGTTTGGCCGCAAAGCATCATATAGTTTTTGTGTAGCCCTCACCATGCAATTACTGTATGTTCTGGGTTATGTCCAGCAGGCGGATCAGACCCTGTTTGTCGATAATGTCATCCGGGCTATGATTTCATTTTTATCCGCCGGATTCTATCTTCTCAGCGCTGTAGTCTTGCTGTTTTTCAAGTTTAATAAAGATGAAACACGGGAAATGCGCAGGATTATCAGGGAGCGCAGAAATCTTCAGGCTGCCGAATAGTTCACATGTCTTTCGATAAACCCGCTGAACCAATAAAATGACCGGTCTTTACATATAAACGTTCAGGCCATTTTTATAAGCATTCTTTCCAGTTTCCTTACCCGGGTGCTGATCGCTTTGATAAAACCAGCGGCAATATCGGGGTATAGACTACACAGCCGCTGTATATCCGGTCCGTCGATGGTCAAGAGAGCTGCCTCGTCCAGGATAACCTCGGCGGTTACCGGCGAAATGGATTCATCAAATACCGTGGTGTCTCCCAATGCCTCACCCGGTCCCAGAATTCCGATAGTTGCATTGACTCCGCCGCCATAATGGGAACCCAGTTCAATATTGCCTTTAATAATTACAAAAAGCCTGGAGTTCGGTGTTCCTTCACGCATTAATTCAGCATTTTCCGGGTATATCTCCACTCGGGCCACCCGGGCCAGGAGGTTTAATTCCTCCAACTGCAAACTGGCGAAAAGGTCCAAATCCTTTAGCAAAATGACTTTATCCAGCAAGCTGAGCGTTTCCAGTTCTTCCATGCCGTCTCCTCCTTCCAGATGTAAAAGAGCCGCCCGGGCGATTTCACTCAGCCAGTAATCACCCCAGGTTTGAGCTTCTTTAATATAAACGTTAATGGTATCCGTATTAAAGGTCAGTTTAAGCTTGTCCTGCCTGTCAAGCAGCTCCAGCATGGCCCTGGCCAGCCTGCGATCGGCCAATCCCTCGGCCAGCACCTCCAGAGAAGTCTCGCGCAGTTCAACATCCGCTTCCTGGCTGGCGGCTTTAACCCGGGCAATGATAAAGGGATCGTATATGCTGGACATAACCGACCAGCAGGCCTCCATTTGCAGTGCGTAAATCTCCTGGCAGCGCTTCCCGGCCAGCTCGGCCAGCGCTTCCAAGCCCGACTGTTCCAACATACCAGGCAGTCTGCGGAATACGACCAGATTATCCAATTGCTGCAGGCAGCTATCCACCAGGGCTTCGTTCAGCTTATCCCCCTGCTGCATATCTGCCAGGGCCTTGATGATAGCCAGCCAGGAGCGCAGGTCACGCCAGTTCTTTAATTCTGCAAGTAGAACCGGAATGGCTTCCTGGCCCATGTTATTAAAGGCCCGGTCTGCTATTTTATGAAACTCCCGGTCGGCTTGTGCATATATGGATATTATTTGCGGCACAGCCTCCACGCATTGCAGCCTGCCCAGAGCTTCGCAGGCCGCAGCCCGCAGGCCCGGCGCGGCATAAAGCAGCTCCCTCAGACGCGGCGCAAACTCGTGCAAGCCTGCTTCACCAATGGCCTGACAGATCACCGCGGCAGAACCAGGGCCTCCTTCCAGGCAGCACTCTACGGCGCTCCTGACCTGGTCAAAATCTATTGGGGTCTCGCTTCGGCAAATAGTTATAATAGCCTGTCCCACCACCAGGGGTTCAGGATCGGTCAATGCCTCATATAATTTTTCAGTTCCTACCTGAAGTGAAGGTAATAGATTTAGGGCAGCGGCACGGACTTCCGGGGCATCGTCATGGCAGCAGGCCATAACCAGATCCGGTTGGTATTTGTCGTTGGCGAGGCCTGAACAATACTTTAAGGCACCGCTGCGGACATCGGCGCATGAATCTCGCAGCAAATCGTCAATCCATGGTTCAAGGGTCTGGGGATTAAGCTGCTCCGCGATTTCCAGGACCAATTTTCGTTTGCGCTCATCGGGGTGGTGCAGCAGAGAAAAGAGCTGATTTAGAAATCCGGGTGGAACAAGATTTCCTAGAAGCGAGGCGCTGTCATCGCGCAGTTCCTGAACCCCGTTGCCTATGCTTTTCATCAATTCCCGCAGATAATAGGCCCGGTTCTTCCAGGCCATATAAAATGCTGTTAATGCCACCAGTAATCCGGCGGTAGAAGCCGTCCGCATAGAAATAAGGCCCCCGGAATGGAGCGCCGCCAGGGCAGCCCCCCCTAACATTCCGCCCAGGGCGACCATGGCTTCCACCAGGAAGCGAATTCCGTCCCTTTCCTGGGCCGGCACCACCTTAAACGACAACTGGTAAGAAGGCGCTCCAATTACATTAACCATTATCCGGGTAGTCAAGTAGCTTACAAACACTGCCGCCAACGCAAAAAAACCGGAAGCCGGGAGAATCACCAACAACAAGCAAAATCCCAGGCCTCCCGTTACCAGCAGGGTAATATTGCTGACTCCCAGTGCCTTCATAATACGGCTCAGGAATCCCAATTGAATAACCACTGCTACGACATTGGATACCGCCAAAAACAGGGCCAGAAAACCCGCCAGTTGTGCTTCGTCATTGTAAGCCATTCTGGCCATGGTGTTGAACTGGTAATCCATAAGAAAATAAAGGGTCATGACCAGGGTTAATATACCCAGGGTAGCCAGCAAAAATGGCGATCGATATATTCCTCTAATACTCTCCTTCAAATTGGGGGGAGCCTCTTCACCGGGCCGCTGCAAAGGCGCAATATAATACCGGATAGTTTTAAACAGGAAGCCGGCGCCGGTCAGTAGAACCAATGCCCACAGGCCATAGATAATCTCCACTCCCAGCGGGGCCATCAGCTTTCCCAAAATCCCGGCGGTAATGCAGCCAAGGGTATTGGCGCCTTCAAGTATGGGGAATAGTCGTTTGGCTTGCTGAGTGGAACAAATGTCAACTGCAATCAACCAGAAAAGAGGGGTTAACTGAAAGAAGATAACCATGGAGCTTACCAGCAAGACCGGGTAGTAAACCGACCAGAGGGTTAAGGAGGCCAATTTGGAGTAAAGCAGTGTTAAACCGTTAAGCAGAATCAGGCCGGCCATAATACTATAGGTTCCTCGGAGAAACCGGGGACGTTCCATTTTGCCGGACATTTCGGCAATGACCGCGGAAACCAGCAAAAGCCCGACCGCTTCCAGAACATACATTAAAGGCAGTTTATCCACACCATAACGCACTGTAAAGATAGATGTAGCAGAGCTGATGCCAAGGACTTCTCCCATCCCCAGGGTGAAGAATAGCGGTATCATTAAAAACAGCCGGTGCCTGTCGGCCGGCTGAATTAATAAACGTTTTTCCAGTGCGTGCAAGGCTAATTCAACTCCGTTCGGACCCCACCATCCACAGCATCAGCCGGTTGGTTTAAAGCTTCGACCTCAATTTTCTGCTCCACCACCAGCATGGTGATATCGTCGGCCTGCTCCGCTGTGCCGGCAAAAGCTTCTACATCGGCTCTAATCCCGGATAATAAATCGATATTGTCGGGGATGTCCTTCATTTTATTGAGAGTGGCCAGGAGCCTCTGGTCAGAGTATAATTCCTGGGCTTCGTTCATGGCCTCGGTAACCCCGTCAGTGTAGCAGAAGATCCGATCACCTTTATGGAGTTGAACTTGCTGGGCAGCAAAATTGATATCCTCCATGCCCGCCAGAACCAGGTTCCTCTTGACCGGCAGCCATTCATAATCCCGGCCCGCCCTCTGCAGCAAGGGCGGATTGTGACCGGCATTGGCATAGGAGACCAGGCCGGTGGGTATGTCAAGAACTGCTATAAAGGCGGTCACAAACATATTTGATTCGTTGTTTTCGCACAGGGAATTGTTCGATCTATACAGGGCTTCACCAACCGGAAGCCCGGCCAGCAGGTTGTTTTTTATAATAGTTTTGGCGATCATCATGAACAGGGCGGCCGGAATCCCCTTGCCCGAAACGTCAGCCATTACAAAAGCCAGGCGGTTCTCGTCGATCAGGAAGAAATCATAGAAATCCCCCCCCACCTCCTTGGCGGTATGCATTTCGGCATATATATCGAACTCGGGACGGTCGGGATAAGCCGGGAAGATGTTGGGCACCATGTCGTTTTGGATCTGGGCCGCCACCTCCAGTTCGCTGCTGATGCGCTCCCGGGCGGCGGTTTCCGCGGCCAGATTGGCGATATACTTTTTCAGCTCAACGGTCATATTGTTGAATGAATTGGCCAGCTCCTCGATCTCGTCGCCGGTCTTCACGTCTACTGCCAGATCAAAATCCCCGGCGCTGGCCTTGGCCACCCTTTCGGTCAAATCGGCCAGGGGATTGGTGATGCGCCGCGATAAGAGCAGGCTGAAAAAGACAACCAGCAGAACTGACGCAATGGACACCACCACAAAGAGTACTATCACAGTCAATATATCCCGATCCACTTTGTCAACCGCCCCGGATGCCAGGGC
>JBDKUE010000083.1:0-8269 GCA_039679855.1 Syntrophomonas sp. | reverse complement strand
ATCCGGTCCAGCTGTATGAAGCCCTGGCTGCTCTGGCCGGTGCTCTGGTCTGCATATGGGTTTTGAAAAAATACGGCCCAAGATTCTCCGGCTTGACCATATTGACTTTGGGACTGTGGTTTACGGCCTGGCGCTGGGGGCTTTACGGATTCCGGGCTTCAGTAATCCGTGGAGTGCTGGACCATCAGATATATCCCTGGCTATACGGAACTATTATAGTCATATGTTTAATATTAATGGTCGTAAGGATTAAAACCGAAAAAGGTTCACCTGTCCATTCTTTAGAAGGGTGATGATAACAGTGAAAAAGAAGTACCATATAGTACTAATGATGTTATTTGTCCTGTTGACCAGTTTGACTATCAATGGGTGCAGGAGTGAAAACTCAAATAATATGCAAACACCTGTCCAGAACACACCCGCCGAAAATAAGACCGATGCTAAACCGGATCAGGGCACCGGTACGTCCCAGGATACTGGTGTTAACCAGTTCACAAATGATGTCAGTACAGATAAAAAAGCAAGTTTGATAACCCTGGTTAAAGTTCAGGTTACCAACGCACCCGGCAACCCCAATCCCTTTCATGTGAGTCTGGACGGGAAGGTGGGGCCATCTGCAGCCCGGCTGACACCGGGAAACAGTACTCAGTTGCAAAAAGAAGTTTATCAAACCGGGAATAAATATCCAATAACTTTAACCATTTCGCGCAACGGAGAAGCGATCTCGGTCATCAATCAGAACTTGAATTCGAGCAATGTCAGTGCGCTAATAACCGAATCAGCGCCCAATAATTTTACAATCCAGTGGAATTGATTTATATCTGACCTTTTTAAATTAGGGGGTTTTTCCGTGGACCCGAAAAATATATGTCTGGCCTGTATGTATGGCAAAGGCGAAAATCAGATCTGCCCGGTCTGCGGCTGGGATGAAAAACAGGAGTTCCCGGCCGGGCAAAACCTGGCGCCGGGTACTATTTTGCAAAACAAATATTTGATTGGCCGGGTGCTGGGTCAGGGGGGCTTCGGCATAACCTACCTGGCTTGGGACATGGATTTAAACATCAAACTGGCCATTAAGGAATATCTGCCCCGGGATTTCGCGACCAGGGGTATGGGAGAAACTGAGGTGTCCCTGTACACGGGAACCGCCAGCCAGTTTTTTGAGGAAGGCCGGGAAAAATTTCTGGAGGAAGCAAGAACCCTGGCCCGTTTTGAAGAGCATCCCAACATAGTTTCAGTACGTGATTTTTTCCGGGAAAATAAAACTGCCTATTTTGTAATGAGTTACATAGAAGGCGTAACTATAAAAGAATATTTAAAAAATGCACCAGATAATAAACTCGACTTCTCAACTACCCTGGCTATAATGATGCCGGTGATGGACGCCCTGGCAGAGGTGCATTCCGCAGGTATTCTGCACCGGGATATCAGCCCGGATAACATCTTTATTACTGATAAGGGAGTAGTAAAGCTTCTCGACTTTGGGGCGGCCCGGCAGGCGGTGGGAGAGCACAGCAAAAGCCTGTCAGTCGTATTAAAACCGGGCTATGCCCCGGAAGAGCAGTACCGGAGCAAAGGCAACCAGGGGCCCTGGACCGATATTTATGCGGTGGGAGCCACCATTTACCGGATGATAACCGGTAGGGTTCCGATTGAATCCCTGGACCGCCTGGCCCGGGAAGAGCTTATCCCCCCTTCCCAATTGGGAGTGGTGCTGCCTGAAGCCAGCGAAGCGGCCTTGCTCAAAGCCCTGGCGGTTCTAGCCAGTGATCGCTACCATAACATAAAGGAGTTCCAGCAGGCCTTGATCACCGGTCAGTCTTCGGGAGTTCGGCCAAGCGCGGCCCCGTCTCCAGACTACCAGACTCCCACCGGGTTCCAGGTTGATAAGGCAAAAAGCCCACCGGCCAAACCGCGCCCCCGTTTATTGCTGGCTGCTGTAGCGGCGATCCTGCTGTCTCTGGTTATAGGCGCCGTCTGGTGGACGCTCAGTCCGGAAAAGACTACGGGAAGCTATGTTTTTGCGGATGGGCGGCAGTATCAGGGGGATTTACAAAATAATATACCGCACGGGCACGGCATAGCGACCGTACCTTCACAGGGAAAATACGAAGGTGAGTGGCGGGGCGGTAAAGAAACCGGGCAGCATACCTTTACCTATACCAATGGAAACAAATACGTTGGCGAAATGGCAGAAGGCCAGCCCGGCGGTCAGGGCACCATGACCCAGGCCAACGGCACCACCTACACCGGCACCTGGAAAGATGGGAAGCCGGATGGCAAGGGCCTGCTGAAATCGGCCAATGGCAGCTCATATGAGGGTGATTGGAAGATGGGAGTCCAGGATGGTCAGGGCAAATATGTCTATCCGGATGGAAATACTTACACCGGTGATTTTAAGCAAGGCGCCATGACCGGAAAAGGAACCATCAACTACAATACCGGAGCTGTTTACACCGGGGAGGTTAAGAATGGCCTACTCGAAGGCCAGGGGGTATATATTTGGCCCAACAAAGATAAATATGAAGGCAGCTTTGTCAACGGCAAGAAAGAAGGCCGGGGCAAGTTGACCAGGGCCAATGGGCAGGTACAAGAAGGAATGTGGAAAAACGATGTCTTTGTATCACCGTAATATTTTAAAATGATACTACCAAGCATATTATTTATTACAGGAATTGGTGATGAAAATGGACGTAAACCGATTATGCCTTGGATGCATGTCAGAAAAAGGAGAAGCTGCAATATGTCCATTCTGCGGCTGGCAGGAGGGCACTGTCACTGGTTCCGGTCAGCAACTGGAGCCCGGCACTATTCTACGCGGCAAGTATCTACTGGGCCGGGCGCTGGGACAGGGCGGGTTCGGCATTACCTATTTAGCCTGGGATCTGGACTTGAACCTAAAATTGGCCATAAAGGAGTACCTGCCTCGCGATTTTGCCACCCGGGCTGTGGGCAACACCGAGGTTACTGCTTACACCAGTGCGGATTCACAGGCTTTTTTTGATGAAGGCCGGGAAAAATTTTTAGAGGAAGCTCGAACTCTGGCCAGTTTTGAAGACCATCCCAATATCGTCTCAATACGGGATTTCTTCCGGGAAAACTCCACGGCTTATTTTGTAATGAATTACGTAGAAGGTCAGACCTTTAAGGAATATATTCAATCAAAAGGCGGCCGTCTGGAATATGCAGATGCCCTGCAGATAATGATGCCAGTTTTCGATGCATTACAGGTCATACATAAAACCGGTATTCTCCACCGGGATATCAGCCCGGACAATATTTTTATCACTGGCAAAGGTCTAGTCAAGATACTGGACTTCGGAGCAGCTCGTCATGCCATGGGTGAACACAGTAAAAGCCTGTCAGTAATACTAAAACCGGGCTACGCCCCGGAAGAGCAGTACAGGAGCAAAGGCAGCCAGGGCCCCTGGACCGACGAATATGCCGCAGCCGCTACCTTCTACCGGGCCTTAACCGGAGCCGTTCCGCCCGATGCTTTAGACCGGATGGCCCAGGATACCATGCAGAGCCCCACCCAAGTGGGCTGCAAAATACCGGCAGCCGCAGAAGCAGCTTTGATGAAAGCCCTGTCAATAAGAGCCGACGACCGCTTTCCGGACATAAAGGAATTCCAAAATGCCGTGGCGGCTGCCAGCCCTGAAACTATGATGAGGAGTCAGGCTGCGCGTGGAACCGGCTACACGAACGCCGCCTCGGCTGAGGCCCCGGTCAGACCGCCGACGCAAGCGGTAGCGCCCAAAACCGGTAATCTGAAACGCAACCTAATTGTTATTGGCGCGGTCGTATTGATAGCGGTAATCGGCTTCTGGCTCATCAAGAGTAAATATACGCCCCAGTATTCCGGGGGCATGGTGGATGGAAAGAAAGATGGCTACGGAGTACTCATTATGCCTAACGGTGATAAATATGAAGGGGAGTGGAAAAACGATCTCCAAAATGGCAAGGGAACCTTTACCTATGCCAACGGTGATAAATACGAGGGACAATGGGTTAACGGGAACCGGGAAGGCACCGGAACATTTACCTGGGTTGACGGGCGTAAATACGTTGGAGCGTGGAAAAACGATCAGCGCAGCGGAAAAGGCGTCTACACATGGCCCAGCGGCGATCGTTATGAAGGGGAATTCAATGACGGAAAATTAAACGGCCGGGGAGTCTATACTTATGCCAACGGCAAAGTAATGGAAGGCACCTGGCAGAATGATAATTACGTCGGAGAGTAACTGAGCCAACTCGCTATTCTAATATATCTACACTCCAGATTTTATTCAGCCACCGGAAGGGAGGTGACTTGAAAATGGCAAAAAAGATACTTATTATACTGGGAGTTCTAATTCTGATCCTGGTTCTGGCTCTGGGCTATCTGGGCTTCCTCCCCTGGCTGTCAAGTGTTTTTGGATCGGATCGCCCGCGTGATCTGGGCGTAAGACCCATGCCGCAGGACCTGGACAGCGCCATGACCAAACTGGCGGTTCAGGCCATGCCCCCGGTGGTGGATGACAATACCCGCCAGCAGCTTATTGCTGACGCAGCCAAGAAGCGTCCAAAATTAAAGGTGCCCAGCAAAACGGAACAACCTCAGCCAACCCCCGGGCCGACCAAGCCCAGCGGACCGGTAACCAGCGGAACTTTCATCCAGGTTCTGGTAACCACCTGGCAGCCGCAGAACGTGGACGTTGTCTTAACTTCCGCAGAAATAACCGGCTTGCTGCAAACCGGCAGTTGGAAGAGCTGGCCCATAAGCAATGCCCAGATACTTATTAACGCAGACGGCAGCGCTGAAATGGTAGGTTTGATTTCCGCCACCCGGCTCTATGTTTTCGCCGGCATGACCGGTATCCCGACCTCCATGGTCGACGACTTCTTTGATTACGTTAAGTTCAAGCATGACTTCCCCTTCTATATTAAATCCAGGGGACAGATTGACAACAACAAAGTGCAGATGGTGCTGGAAAAGGTTGAGGTCGGTCGCCTATCGATCCCTTCTTCCGTTTTAAACCAGTACCAGGGTGAAATCACCGGCTTCGTTCAGTCCTATCTGGTACAGGGTTCAATAGCCAAACAGAAGAAATTCAACGTTAAATCAATGAAGGCGGAAAACGGCAAAGTGCGATTTGTGGGAACCATCCCCAACGCCTCTCCCCACTGGACCTACAAGGACCTGCAAAAGGTGCTAACCGAACAAAACCAATAAAATGCTGAGCCGGGCAGGGACTCCCTGCCCGACTCAAAGCGTTGGCGAAATCCCAATAGGCTCCATAATAGTATTACGCCCGTCGACTGCACATCACGTTAATCCCACATTAATTATCATAAAACCCTTATTTAAAATTGTATCCCCTGTAGCAACCTCATACTTGTCTTCAACTAGTCATATCAAAATCCTCCTGCACGGGTGGAGCTTTCCCTATTAGGTCTAATGGCATCTTAAGGAGATCATCAGCAGCCCCTGCATTACGACAATCCAAAATGGGATCAAAGAATTCACCGGTGATTATAATGAGAATCAAGCATTTTTAATATAATTACGTCTAATTCAAAAGGAGTTATTAGAAGCAATAGCGAAGAATGTGACAAGCTCTAGGGAGGGAATATTAATATGACAACTATTACCCGAACTGTTGATCGTACGATAGATGTGGTTTGGGAATACTACACCATTCCAGGGAATTGGATTAAATGGTACGGTATTGAACTTAAATCCGTAACACCGGGTTGGGAAGCGGGTGCTGAGTTAAACTGGGGAATAGCTACCCCATCGACTATAAAGCGCCTGGTGGTAAAAAGGGAAGTTGAAATAACCGGCGAAAGCGGAGATGTTGTCTTTAAGTTTGATTCTCCAGGTGCATCGACTACCATAATTGAGGTTGAAATAACAAGTCCCGGCGATGGCAATTCTTCTCCCTATGACATTGCAGCGCAAAGGGGCCAGTGGGAAAGAACCCTGAATATACTGAAATATTGTATTGAAAATGAAACCGAAGCGCCCGCACCAGAGGCCCCTGCCACTTCCAGGTTTTACATCGAAGATGCTTATCTTTATGTTGAATTGGGAAGGGACATTAATTTAATAGGAGATTTTTTCGAACTGCTGCAAACCAATAGAATTGAGTTTGATCTCAAAAATGTTCTGGAAAAGAACTTTGACGATCTTAAAGTTGTAAAACTTGTTCCTGAAAAGGAATTATGCAGGGTCACGGTGTCTGATGATAAATTATATGCCTTTCTAACTATTTCCCCGGTTTTCCCGGGAAGTCTCACCGCCTTAAACATTTTCGAACAGCTGACTAAACTGAAAATAAATGCGGGAATCGATCAGGAACTGATTGAAACCACCCTTGAATCCAGGCAGCCGGTAATAGACCTGGTTATAGCTCAAGGAGTGGCTCCTAAACCTGGCTCGCCGCAGATAATTATCGAACATTACAATCCGACCGATAAGGTTGAATTTAAAGTTGATGAAGACGGCAATGTTGATTTCAAGAACCTGGACAATGTTATCAACATAAAAAGGGGCACCGTACTGGCCAGCAGGACAAGAGAATTTGAGCCTGAACCCGGGTATGATATCTGTGGCAACATTATTGAACCGCCTCCACCAATAAATATTAACTTTGCGGTAGGAAAAGGCATTATCGTTGTTGGTGATGAGGCTATTGCTTATAGGGATGGTTATGTTGAACGGGATGACCGGGATCGGCTGGGCGTTAACAACACCATGATTGTCAATGGCGATGTTGCTTACGCCACTGGCAACTTAAACGTGGAGGGAAACATCCTCATCAAGGGCGATATTCTTCCCGGCTTCAGTGTGCGATCCTCCGGAAATATAGACCTCCTGGGTTCAGCGGAAGATGCACTGATTCAGGCGGTTGGCGATATAAACATTCGCGGATCGGTTGTAGGGAAAAGAGGCTGTGACATAGAGGCCAATGGAGATATCAGCGTCTACTATGCCCAGAACTCCAGGTTAAAATGTTTGGGATCCATTTATGTAAAAAGGTATATTTACAACTCTCAACTGATGTCAGAGGATATGATCTTTATAAACTCCCAGGAAGGAGTTATTTTGGGTGATTCCAATAAAATAGTTGCCAAAAATGCTATCTATATAAAAAACATTCTTCAAGACAAACCCCTGGAAATAGCGTTGGTGGGATTTTCAATTGCCGAATGTAGAGATCTGCTTGATCAGGTTGAACAAGGCATCTTAAATAAATTGGGTGAGATTCGTGATATCAGCAGTAAAAAATCAGAGCTGTTGGCTATGAGAAATGAAAGTAAGAACAATAATGATCTCTTTGATCTGCTGAGCAGGGAACAATCATTCAGGGATGACTTGAACCACTTAAATAAAATGAAAAAAGATCTTTCATATATAATTCATAGAATTCCACCACCAGGTATTGTAGAAATAGAAAAATCGCTATGCTCAAAACTAATCGTATCTATAGGTTCCCGCTCATTAGAAGTTCCTCCCTTTAGGGAAAAGAGCAGGTTCGTCAGTGACGATGGGGAAGAATACCTGGTAATGAAATAACCGGGGAACGGTTGCCAGGGCCCGGGCTGTAACTTAACGGATCGTTCAGGGGCAGCAATTCGAAAGGGGAGTAATGACAATTTGGTTATGCCATCCCATAAAACGGGGAGACTATAATCAGATAATAGAAATAAGGATAAGCCATGAATTCCCTTGTATGAATCCTGATGACCAAGCCGCGATTTTTTTATAATATAAATCCGTTACTTAATATCGAGGGCTTCCATTTGCAGTACAATTCTGGTACAATGAACTGTGCAAAAAGGGTAGCCGGTATTGGATTCAAATCGATTCGCCACACCCGGCCATAATTTTTAACAAAAGGAATAAGTACTGGTTCAAGGTGTAAGAAAAGCCTGATTCAGTACAATGATCAATGCGGGAGTAGCTCAGTGGTAGAGCACCGGCTTCCCAAGCCGGGTGTCGAGGGTTCGAACCCCTTTTCCCGCTCCAGAAAAATAGGCGCTTTCAAAGGTTTTTGGAAGTGCTTTTTTATTTTTAATAGCAGTAAGCTATATGTTTAATGTTTGCCTTTGTTAAGGTCCGGCAGTGGATATCATATTTTTGTTTTTCAATTATCATAAATGCCTGCCTATTGATGAATTATTTGCTAGAAATACCATGAAAGAAGCAGGAAATTAATATATTAATATCCAAGTAAAGAATAGATTGGGGGGATAAATATGTATCCTATTCCCTGGTATGCCG
>JBDKUE010000071.1:0-6985 GCA_039679855.1 Syntrophomonas sp. | reverse complement strand
TTTTAGGGTTAACAGAGTACTAAAAAAATGATCGGCGGCTGTTCAAATAGACCTGGAGCATTACCGCTGCTATTACCAGAATGCCAACTACGGCGGCGATGCAGAGCAGAGGATAGGCCCTTTGCTGCCAGGCGATTCCTGCTAGGGCCCACATAAAGACCAGCCCCCAGGCATGATCGCGCCGGGTGGCAAGCACCAGTGAACAAATGGCTACTGCTATTCCCAGGGAAATCATGGCGGCTACCATCTCGAATCCGGAACCGGCCAAAAGTTTGAGGTTTATATTGAGGTGAGCCAGGGATGCCACCGCCACCCAGGCCGAATAAATGGCAAAGGGAAGAAACAGCAGGTATTTCTCTTTGAAAGTGGGCATTATAAAATCCCGGTGGTCCAATCGAAGGTAGATGATAACCAGGGTAAACAGCAAGGCCAAAAGGATTATCAAGCTCCATCCGAACCGGAGGTAGTGCCAGGCGACTATCCAGGCGCTGTTCAAAAAGCAGCTGATAATAAAAAGGATTGATACCGGCCGGGTGGTTTCAAAATCCTCCGGTGTGCTGAAAAGGTAATATACGAATCCGGCTAGAAGCAGGTAGATAAGGCCCCAAATGAAAAAGACCCAGCCGGCCGGGACAAAAAGCAGGTGCAGGCTGCTGCTTACCTGGCCGGTAGTAAGGTTATTTAAAGGCAGAATATTGGCTATGGCGTTTATTCCGACCATAAAGATGTAAGCCAGAGCTGACACATAGGCAAATATTTTTGCCATTGCTAGGTCCTCCTCGTTTCTTTATCCTGAACTGGTTAAAATGGGCCTTTCTTGCAATTATAACCCTTTAGCTGCAGACCGGCTATATACATTATAAGCAGATGCTGATGCCTTGAGCGGGATGCACCCAGATTCGCCCCGCGGGATCAATCAATTTACGCTGAACATTGCTGGATAATCACCAGACGCATATTGATTTTCGCCCGAGTTTGAATGAAAATTTTACTATATGATGGTGGGCTTGACAGCAGGGGACATTCAAAAACTGCTCCAGGCCCTGGCTGATTGGACCCGACTATTGAAAGGCATTTGAGGCTGGTAAGGCCAAAATGGAGGATAAGAAGTGGAATGGATTGTTAATGGGATTGTTCTTCAGATAATACAAGGCGATATCACCCGCCAGGATGATCTGGAGGCTATCGTAAATGCAGCCAATTCCAGTTTGCGGGGCGGCGGGGGTGTTGATGGAGCAATTCATCGCGCTGCCGGTCCGGAATTGAAAAAGGAGAGCTGCGCCCTGGCTCCCTTAAGAACTGGCGGAGCGGTGGCAACTGGAGCCTATCAGCTGCCCCAGCGTTTTATCATTCACTGTGTGGGCCCCGTCTATGGGAGGGATAAACCGGAAGAACGGCTGCTTTCAGACTGCTATCGCAATGCGCTGGCTCTGGCTGAAGAAAAACAGATTCGTTCTATCGGCTTCCCGGCCATATCAACCGGGATTTATGGATACCCTCTAAAAGATGCCGCCCAGGTGATGCTGTCCACTATATTGAAATGCCTGCCCGGTTTAAAAAGCCTGCAATTAATTAGAGCGGTCTTGTTTGACCAGGCAGCATGTAAAGTACATTGCACCGTGTTGGAAGAACTTCTGCCCAAAAGGTAATACTTGGGAGTTTGCTCGTATTCAATTAATATATTATATTTATATGTTCCAGTTACGAAGCAAAGGAAAGCATATGGAAATGAAAAAACCTTTAAAAATCACCCTGCTGCTGTTAATAGTGATATTGTTGGTAGGAGCCCTGTTCTGGCAATCCATCCAGATCCGCCGCCTCTACAAAGGTATGGGCAAACCCGGAGTAGAGAGCCGAGAATTGGGCAATATTCATTTACATAATTGGATGACTGCGGAGGAAGTTGCCCAAAAATATGGAATTCCAGTCAGTCAGGTTTTTACGGTTCTGAATATTGAACCCCAACCCGGTGATGAAAAACTCCCCTTGCAGCAGCTTAAGGAAAAATACCATAAATCAAGGGAGGACATGAGACGAGGATTAATGGAACTTCATTCTCCGGGTGAACAGCCGAGGCCGGGGCCATGAGCGCCTATTTACCGGTATTAATCGAATGGCTGCGCCAATATGGAATTGGACTCCTGGGTGCGGCCATAATCCTGCAGACCAATGGCATACCGATCGGTGCCAACTTTATGGTAATGGCAGCCGGGGCTTTTGCCTATGCCGGGGAGTACAGCCTGGGATGGCTGGCTCTGATGGTATGGGCTTTTTTAGTAACCGGTGATATTACCAGCTATTTGATATGGCGCTTTTTGGGAAACAGGATGAACGAGCACTTTCCCACCTTTCGCCATTCCATTCAACCCCGCCTCCTCAAAGCGGGCCATATTTTTGACAAATACGGGGCCTTAACCGTAACCTTTACCCGTTTTCCGGTCTCTGCTTTATCACTGGCCATCAATATTATTAGCGGCACCACCAATTTTAGACTGGCCCGTTTCATGCTTGCGGCGGCCGTAGGGGAACTACTTTGGGCTGCTTTCAATTTGGGCGTGGGATACTGGTTCGGGGATTCCTGGGAAGATATAGGTCCCCTGCTTCCGGCAGCCGGGCAGTGGATTGCTTTGTTCCTGGTGTTGATCCTGGTCGTCTATTATCTTAAAAAGGTAATTACCAACCACCGTCACAAAAGTAAGACTAGTACTAACAGATAGTAGACAAAAGTGGAGTCCAGAAGGTATATTAAGCTATAGGATTAGAAGAAACTTAGTAAAATAACCTTAAATTCCATAAAGTGCTAATATATACATTATATAGCGCATATGCTTTTGGATTTTCCTTATACCCGCTAATTGCTCTCAACCCTATCGACGCGAAAACCCCTTTAACTCCTTAATGTGAAATGATGGGACCGGACAAGAGAGGGGCAAAACTGACCCGTGCAAAGACTCATAGAACTAATTGAAAGCAAATGCGATATTATAGCCTCCAAGGTCTACACCTACGGTCGGCTTCATAACTATACATCCTATGCCGCAGTTCTTGACGAGGCCTGGTTGGCTTCCGTCAACGGTCTGGCCCAACCCCTGATTGCAGCTCTGGCTAGTCCCAGAGGAGTGCCCGAGCTCGACTTCGGTGACGACTATGACAGTGATCCGCTGCTCGTATTTGGAATCGAGGAAGCCAGAAAACACCGCTATAAGGGCATTGCCCTGGAAACGTTTTTAGGTTTTATAAAATACTACCGGCGCAGCTTTCTGGAAGTAGTTGCCGACAGTGAGCTGCCTGATGATCTCAAAAAATCTTCCCGGGAAATAATCGATCGGTTCTTTGACCGGGTGGAAATCGGGTTTTGCCGTGAATGGTCCGGGGAAGGGCAGGATACCCTGCTGGTTCAGATGCAGGAGGCCAACCGGGCGCTAGCCAACGATAAAAACAAGTACCTGGCCGTCTTTGAGACTATTCCCAATCCGGTTGTCATTATCAATCAACAGCACTGCATCGAAAGTATGAATCAAGCTGCTCATGACCTGATTACCGGCGGTGAAAAGGAGTTTTTGTATTACTCGGACAACCCCCCCCGGGAAAGTATAGAAAAAGTGCTGCCCTGGCTCTCCAATGACTATTTCCTTTTCTACAACGGCTATGAACCGTCAATTACCGCCGAGAAACAAGCCATTTTCGGACAGCGCGGCGAAAGAGAACTGATTATCAAGTTTTACCGGCTCAGTGACTTTTCCAGCCAGTTGGGTACTATGGTGGTAATAAGCGATATAACTGATCACAAAAAGGCCGAGGAAACCCTGCGCTTCATGAGTTTCCACGACAGCCTGACCGGGCTGTTCAACCGGGCCTATTTTGAGCAGGAGGTGGTACGCCTGGGAAGCGGTCGTTATGAGCCGATCGGAGTTATAAGCTTCGACGTGGATGGTTTGAAACTGGTTAATGATGCCTTGGGCCATGGAGCCGGGGACTGTCTCCTTATAACCACCGCCCGGGTGATACGCAACTGCTTCCGGGAAAACGATGTAGTGGCTCGCATTGGCGGCGATGAATTTGCGGTGCTTTTGCCCAACAGCCCTCCAGATGTTGTGGAAAGAGCAGCCCAGCGTATGCGGGATGCAGTAGAAGAACACAATCGGTTGCATCCGCTGGTGCCTATGAGTATATCTCAGGGGTGGGCGGTCCGGAATGACATCACCGTTGATCTGAGTAAAATCTACCAGGAGGCCGACTACCAGATGTATATCGAGAAACCCTGGAATAGGGAAGAATTTCACCAGAGATTTTTTGACTTGTACAAAAAATATGGCAATGAATTATATAAAGAGGAATTTATCAACAACCGTTGATTTAAAATAGGGATGATTAATGACAGCATCCGGGCAGTTTAATCTGCCCTTTGTTTTTTTAGCCAATGATTTGTGCCCGGGCTGGTTTTTCCGGAGATATATCAGCTGAGGACAGGTAATCAAGCAGGACCTGGCGCGAGGGAGGGGACAATTCTTCTTTCAGAAGTTCTTGACACAACTGAGGTGAAGGTTTCATACAGGTCAAGTAATCAGGCAGATATTCGGCCAGTGCGGCAATATTGAGCAGCGAGGGAAGAATGATTTCCTGGTCCCGGCTGGTGAGGGGCAGGCAGGTTAGGGCATTGGCAGCCTGGCAGGCGATGGATGGATCTTCTTCCAGGAGCATGATATAAAGGTAGTCCTGGAACATGGGACTGCGAATAATGGCCATGTGCTCCATATTCTTCATAAGATCCTGGCTTACGTTGCCTGCCAGCAGATCATCGGTAAAGCCCATATAATCGAAGGCCGCATAATAGTCGCCTTCATGGGTTCGGGCATAATCCAGCATTAAACGGTATATGAGCGGGCGATGAGAGGGATGATAGCTGTAATGGGCAGGGAATTCACCCTTTCCTGTCTTTTCCATAATCCTCTCGATCAGCGGTCGGTATAGGGTAGCGTACTGGACCCGCTGTTGCTCACAGCGGCGCTTCCAAATCTTGCCTCCCCTTATCAGGGCGAGCAATAAGGCGCTGACTATGAAAACGCCCAGACTGCCATATACTATTAGATTTCCCCATAAATTCTGCAAAATGATCTCCCCGATAACAATCCTCTTTTACATCATCTTAATACTCCTTATGGAGTAAATTATCCTCCTGAACGGTTTTTAAGGGTCTGTCTGCAAAGGTAAAAAGGGGCAATCCGGACACTTGCTGTCTCCGGGAAGGAATTAGAAAAGGTCGTCTGGAACTTGTAATAAGGGATATTTATTAGGAGGTGTTGGTTTTGTCGCACAGTCATGCAGCAGGTCGTTCACCAGAGGAAGCTCTTCAGGCTCTCATGGAGGGGAATCAACGTTTTCGGAACGGGAAGTTTAAGGAGAAGGATTTAGGTTCTGCAAGGCGCATCGATTTGGTCAAAAATGGCCAGAAACCTTTCGCTGTTATTCTGGCCTGTTCAGATTCCCGGGTTCCGGTTGAATTATTGTTTGATCAGGGTATGGGAGATATCTTTGTGGTCCGGGTGGCAGGCAATGTCGTTGATCCAGTGGCTTTGGGCAGTATTGAATACGGTCTGGAGCATCTTGGGGTAAACCTGCTTATGGTCCTGGGTCACAGCAATTGCGGGGCGGTAAAGGCTACCGTAGATGGTGGAGAGGCCCCCGGAAGCATCGCCGCCATTGTCAAAAAGATTCAGCCTTCGGTAGCCAAAATGGCGGCCAACGGGGTGAGCGGAGCCCAGCTCTACAGCAAAGTCGAAGAGGAAAACGTCTTAACAACTATCCAGGAAATAAAGGCCAGCCCTATTGTGCATCATTTAATGGAGCACGGCCTGAAGATTGTGGCCGCCAAATACGTATTGGACAGTGGGGAAGTAATACTCTTGTAAATATATACTGTAGTAAGCCAGGGGGCGGTTTCTTCAAGGGGCCGTCCCTTTATTTTTCGTTTTCGAAGCCACTTCGAGACGTCGCCAGCCCACTATCCTCCTTGTTACCAGTCTCTGTTAACAATTTCAGCCAATTATGAATACAGTATTAATAGTATATGCTGGAATCTAACCGGCTCTGTGATAGAAAGGTGATAGTGTGAAAGGCTCCAAACCAAAAGGGGTAGGGAGAGCCCCTCTTAACCCCCACTTCAAGCCGAGCGGGCAAGTACCGACCGGGGCCGCCAGAACAGGCCCCCGGCTTCCCGGTTTTATTCATCCCCCTTTAAGACTGGAATATCTAAAACGGGCCAGGACATCCTTTGCTTTTGCACCCGGAGACCTGCCCGACAACTATGATCTGCGTAAAATTGAACGGGTCAGTCCGGTAAAGGATCAGGACGGCTCAGGCACCTGCTGGGCCTTTGCCACCTATGGCTCAATGGAATCCTGCCTCTTGCCCGGTGAAATATGGGATTTTTCCGAGAATAACATGAAAAATCTGTTGAGTCAGGACTGCCCTCAAGGCTATGACCGGGAACCGGACGGTGGAGGCAATCAGTATATGTCAACCGCCTATCTGGCACGGTGGAGTGGCCCGGTCAACGAAAGCGCCGACCCATTTGAACCTCTGGCGCCGGCTGATTGCAGTGTTTTCCCCATTCAGAAGCAGGTAACCCGGGTGCTTTTTCTTCCCGATCGGTCAAACGCTGCTGACAACGACGGCCTTAAAACGGCGATTACGACTTATGGGGCAGTTTTTACCACCATCTATTTTGAAGATGAATCCTATCAAGACGAAAACTACACTTATTATTACCAGGGAAAGCAAGCTGCCAACCATGCCATATGTCTGGTTGGGTGGGATGACCGCTTTGACCGGAACTTGTTTCGAAATCCCCCTCCCAGGGACGGGGCGTTTATTGTTAAAAACAGCTGGGGAACCGCCTGGGGAGATAAAGGATATTTCTATGTATCTTATAATGATGCGGTAATCGGCAGCAACAACGCGGTCTATAACCGGAGTGAAGACCCGT
>JBDKUE010000047.1:0-2742 GCA_039679855.1 Syntrophomonas sp. | reverse complement strand
GCCGTAAACCACAGTCCCAAAGTCAATATGGTCAAGCCGGAGAATCTTGGGCCGTATTTTTTCAAAACCCATATGCAGACCAGAGCACCGGCCAGAGCAGCCAGGGCTTCATACAGCTGGACCGGATGCAATCGGGTCGTCCGGGAAAATAGGGTCATGCCGCTGGTCATGATCTGATAAGCGAAAGCCTGGGAGCCGGGTGGAAAAGAAACGCTCCAGGGAAGGCTGCTGACTTTGCCAAAACAGCAGCCGTTTAAAAAGCAGCCGGTTTTGGCCAGGGCCAAACCTATACCCAATCCGGGAGCGAAGGCATCACCCACCACCCAGGGATTCAAACGCAATAACAGGCAGGCCGCAAATCCCAGGATGCCAGCCAGGGTTAATCCGCCATAAACCGAAAAGAACCTGAAGTGCAGATCGAAAACGCGAGCCATGGTAAGCGAAGAAAACCCTCCCTGGCTGAACAGATAAAGCAACCGGCTGCCCAGCAGGGCAGCCAGGTTGACCAGCAAAATGATAAACAACAGGCTTTTTTTATTTAACTGCTTCCGACTTCCGACTATGTAACCGCCAGCTGATACACTCAAGGCAAACAGCCCCATAAAAAGCCGGTAGGATGACAGGGTCAGCTCCAGGCCTCCCCACGATAATACTATCTGTGGATACAATTTGCCTCCCTAGTTCTTGGGCACCGTTACGGTAGCATTGACTGCGGTCATTATGCCCTTCATAGAGAACGAACCGTCTTTGGCTTTAGACGAAAAGATTCCTTTTAAGACCAGTTTGGCATCAGTTTTAGCCAGCTGTTCCATATAAGCACCCGAAGTGGTTCTCATTTTGACGATATTCTCTTTCTGTTCAATTTCCTGCTGCAGTTTGGCTTTATCGGCGTCCGCAGCACTGGCCAGCTTGGTTTTAAGGGCGGCTATTTCATCTTGCAAAGCCTTGGTCTTGGCCTGTTCTTCAGTGGCTTTCGCTCCCAGTCCCTGCTGGTATTCTTTGGTCAGGAGTGAAATGCTTATATCCTGCGTGTCAATGGTATCACTGCTGCTTGATGGGTCACTAACGGTCAATTTGCCATTGGCATAGGTTACCGGTACCGCTTCCGGCTTGCTGCTGCTGTCCTTGTCTGTAAGCCCCTCAACATTCATCGTCATGGTGCCTTTACCATCGGCTCCAACCTGCAAATCAATTACTACCGGCAGGGGAGCATCTTTCAACGCTGCCAGGATGGCATAAGCGCATGCTTCTCCAGCCTGTTCCTCACTGGTGGCTCCTTTGGTCTGCTGGGGAACATTAACCTCGGTGAAAACCATTACCCCAGTGTAACGCCCGGATATTTCTGCTGCTGTGGGATATTTGGCGTCTTTGGCAGTAGCCAGTTCATCCCAGGTAGGCACCTTGGGCGGAGCCACAGTTTGACTGCTGACATTTGTGTCGGCAGTTCCAGCATCACCGGTTTTCTTCTTACAACCGGCCACACTCATCGTGCCGAGCAGTAAAAGCACCGCACAGAACAATACCATCCATTTCCTGAAATTACCCTTTCTCATCTCACCACTCCTTAATTTCCTTGGATACGGCAGCTGTCTAGTACACTGTCAGCCCCAATTTAAATTGGCTAAAAATTCCGTATGAAACGGCCGCTCCTTACCTTCTATGGCACCTTATTTGCCTTCCATAAGTCATCATAGGCACCAGCCATCCCTGGCAAAGTATTCATTCTGGGTATTATAATTAGCGACAAGCAATACGGAAATCTAAATCAGACTCTGATATAAAATTAGGCTTGACAGTGTACTAGCATCCTTAAGGTCTAAAACCGCAACTTATAGGTGTGGAATTCTACACTTCTTCCATATTTCCCTGCTTTTTCGCACCTCTTTAAGCAGGCCCAAAGTACTATTGAAATACTGGACTGTCCGAATAAAGAACCGGGAGGTATCTCCCGGTTTCGCAAAATTATTTAGATGTTTAAGTATTAATTAAGTATTAAAATGTATTTATTCCATCCAGAATAGCCGCTAACAGATCTCCGGTGCTCTGATTCCCAACTTCCAATTTGACCAGGGCCGCATGGTCCATTTCGGTGGGTCCCTTGTTGATAATAACCAGATCCTGGGCAAAGGTGCTGAAGTCTTTGACGAAACCGGCCAGGGGGTATACGGTGAGGGACGAACCGATCACGATCAGCAGCCGGGCGCCGAGGATCATGTCTCTGGCACCTACATAATTTTTGATGTTTTCCCCGAAAAGCACCACATCCGGTTTTATAACACTGCCGCACAGCGGGCAGCGGGGAACCGCACCGGGAAGGTTGTCCAGGCAGCTGCGGTCAAAAGTCTCCTGGCATCGTATATCGGTACATACAAACTGCTCGGCATTGCCATGAATGGGGATGACGTTTTTATTCCCCGCTCTCTGGTGCAGATTATCAATATTTTGAGTTACAATTCCCTTGATGAGGCGCTTCTTTTCCATTTCGGCCAGTAAAAGATGTGCCTTGCTGGGCTCTACCGGAGGAAATGTAAAGTACTGGCGGTAAAAATCATAAAACTCATCGGGATGACGACGAAAGAAATCTATATTTATAATGTTCATTACCCGGTTTTCGCCCAGCTGCCGGTATATGCCGTTTTGCCCACGAAAGTCGGGGATGCCTGCTTCCGTGCTGATCCCCGCCCCGGTTACCACTACCGTATTGTGGGACAGCTTCATGGCCTTTACGATTTGCCTTATCGA
>JBDKUE010000198.1:0-26490 GCA_039679855.1 Syntrophomonas sp. | reverse complement strand
CAGCCTGAAAGCAGACCCTGGTCGTATCGCTGGCATTCCATGCCCCTCCGGAATCCTTCCCCTTTATCAGCCTGGCTATATTCCAATCCGCAGTTACATCGCCACTAACGACAATTACCTGTTTGCTCCGGGGTGATCTTGCCATTCACATTTTCCTCCCTTTTCCGCTTATATTTAATATCAAGTCCATCCTGATAAGTTTCGTTTTTATCTAGGTTCTATTGATCTAAACATTACTCCTCTTCATGAAATTTGCGGGGCCAGGTCAAATGTTTCGTAGCTATAGCTTACGCGCTGATCGGCACTTTCATAGGGCGCTCGCGGTGCATCATCAGCCAGTCTCCGCTTTCGCGAAGCGCTTCTGTACCAAGCTCATGAACCAGGTTCCGGGCATTATCAAAATCCCCCTGTTCCAGCAATAAACGGTATTTATTTTTACATTCGTTAAAGAGTAAACTCATTCGATAGTATTGTTTCACTTGCTCGGGCAAGGCCATTTTTTCTGAATATCCTTCCAGAGCGGCAGCAGCCGCGGCACTAAGTACGATAATCATAAGCGCGGGAGTATGAGCCATTTCAAGCACCCGTGTGTTTGGGAATATACCATTGATTACCACCCAAAGGCAGGCGAAGATCAGGCCCCCGATAAATATCCGTTTTGAGTATTGATTCTGATTGTTTTCACTATTTTCATTTTTTTGATATGTTGAATTGTAATAACTTGTCTGATCCTGAAGCCAATAATCTAAAACCAGCCTGTATTTATCAATTTCACCGCCAGCGGTCTTGTTTGGTTTCCCAAGCAGTCCTCTTCTGATGGATAAGGTCCGAAGTGCGTACCTAATCCAACCCATTTCGCTTTGCTGCCTGTGGAGATAATGATCAGCCACCAGATCGTCTAAGCCGATCATTTCCCAAAACAATTGAACCCTTAATCCCTCGGCCAGGGCGCGGTATTCAAGATGTTTATTCTGATATTGCCCTCTTTGGGCTTTTCTAAATTGAACAAAAGCTACTCCTATCACGGCAGGATAAAAGAGCAACACCCATGGGGTGTGCGGAAATACATGCGCATATAACTCGAAGAAAAATAAAGATAAGATACCTATGATAAACAGGTTTTTCATGGTTCTTATCCGTTTTTTTTGAAATACCTGGGCCAGGACATCGGCAGCAGCGTACTGCTCTCTGATCGCCAGCAGATGAGAAGGCAGTTTTTTCGCTTTTTCATCGGGAATGACCTGATTCATGCTGTTGGTGACTTTTGGGGCAAGAAGGGGAATATGAATCAACAACTCTTTATTGTAGGTGTCAATTCTGGTTAAAAGTTGATGATAGTATTCAGATGCCTGCTTGTCATTTTCCCATACCCTGGGAAAATGTTTCTTTAAGGAAAAGGGGTTTTCATCGGTGCGGGGATTGCTAATCCTCGGTGTTATAATATGGTATACCGGCCCCTGATCAACGCAGTCCAGGAAGCCGTGAAAATGACGGTACTTTTCGCTAAGGCCTTCAAGTTTACACCTCACGGTGTGGGCTGTCCCGCCCAACAAGCCGTTCTCGACTCCATCCCACAGGGCTATTAAAATTTGGCTGTGGTTTACGATATAGGCACCGGTGCGGGTGTAGCTTTCAACCCTGTCCAGGTCTTCATGATTATCACCGGTATCATGGGCAGGCAATACATAGTATTCCTCCACCCGGGCCAACAGATTTTCAAAATCCTCTACCGAACCTTCGGTCTGAAAATCCTTTATATATTCTTCTACAGGCATCGGAAGGGGGGCGATTAGATGGATTCCCAGTTTTAAAGCTGCTTTGGCAGCCAAACGATCAGCACCTTCGGCCAGAGGTGTAAGTAAAACCAACGGTGTAGATGGGTATCTCTCAATCATTTCTTCAAGGATCGTGTTTATAGCTTTTTCAAGATGACCATAATCTTCTTCACGCAAATCGCGATGCCCGGTAACACCTATTACAACAGGAATCAAGGTGGTTTCAACCATAGCAATACCCTCACAAGTATGAATATTACCATTCTGCTGATGGATGTTTTACTTTAATCTTCATTGTTCTTGATTTTGAAGAGAAAAACCTTTTTGAAAGCCTGCTAAACATTCGGTTTGATATTCTACATGCAAAAAACCGGGGACGAGAGCCCAGTTTGACAACTGCTTTCGTCCCCGGTATTTAAGCTTGCCCCATTAAATTGTTACGTTAATTGACCCCAACCTAGAACTGTTTGAAAACTGAACTGGGCGCGCCGCATATGGGGCAGCGGCCCGGATCTTCCACTCCTACCCAGCCGCATACCGGGCAAAGATAGAACTGTTCGGCTGTGAAATCGGCTCCTCCCGCCACCGCCTGGCGGGCTCTTTCAAACAATTCGTGATGAACCTTTTCGGCTTCATTGGCGTTGCTAAATGAAAACTCAGCCGCCTGGTTGCCATCGTCTTTGGCCTCATCGATGAAAGCGGGATACATTTCGGTAAATTCATGATGCTCGCCGGCCACTGCAGCGGTCAGGTTGTCAACGGTGCTGCCCACCCCTTGCATGACCTGAAAATGCTTCAAGGCATGTATGGTTTCAGCTTCCGCCACCGCCTGATAAAGACGGCTGACTTTGTCAAAACCCTCCTTTTTGGCTTTTTCGGAAAAGGCCAGATACTTCCGGTTGGCCTGGGATTCACCTGCAAAAGCAGCCTGTAAGTTATCTTGAGTCGACATGTAAAAAACCTCCTTTAATAATTTATTATGGTCTATAACTAACTTGCTTAAGTACGTATTTTCATAAATGTATTGGTTATTCACCACCTCCTGCAGTCAATTTCATTTCAGTCGCATCTTCTACAGGGAAATATTAACTTTCTTCTAGTACCATGGTAATCCTAATTCTGTGTATTACTCGTCGAGGTAAATTTTTGTAGGACAAGGCGGCTCGCAGCTCCTTGCCGTCCTGGCACCGCTGCATTAGCCCGTCCGTGGGCGTCAGCTCCTTGCCGTCCTGGCACCGCTGCATTAGCTCGTCCATGGGCGTCAGAGGAACGAGTAATACTGGACGTATTCCGATTGACGACAACGCAGTCATGCGAAAATTTAACCGACGATAATATATAGAATTAGGGTTAACAGGGTACTACCCCAGCAAATCGGCCAGGCTATAGCTTTCCAAATCACTTTCCAGGCTCTTTTGAATATTCTCCAGAGCCTGGTGGACAAGACATTCCGGGGCAGCCTGCCGGCTGCAATAGGACTCGTCAATCAAACAGCGATTTAAGAATATCGGTCCTTCGATAGCCACCAGAACGTCCAAAAGGTTGATTTCCTCCGGCGGACGGGCCAGGGCATATCCTCCTCCCACACCGCGCTGGGATTTGACTATCCCGGCTTTGATCAGGGATGGCATTATTTTTAACAGGAACCGCATCGGAACCACTTGCTGCCGGGCTATGGCCTGCGCTTCAACCATTTCTCCGGCTGGCTGAGAGCCCAGGTAAAGCACTGCTCGAAATGCATAATCAGTCGCTTGCGTAATATTCATAAGTTGCTCCTCAATATATTGTTTACCCTTTTGGTATAGTTTATTTAAAAGGCGCTTCCCTTGTCAAGTAGGATCACCAAAAATTTTATTTTTGGTTTAGTTGGCATCAGCCGGCTGTAGATTAAGTTGATAAGTTATGGTTTTAGAAAGATGAAATTGGGATATGTTATTTTCGTTTTCTTAGTTATAATAAATGAAATGGTAAAAATCGTAATAACTATCTTGTAGGGAGGGTTGCTGGTGAAATTCAATTTCTGGAATGCGGTTTCCTACGCTTGCCTGGGCCTTATTATGCTGGCTATTTTCTGCACCGGATGCTTGGCTATTTATAAAGCGTTCGTATAAGAGTTCAGGATGGGCACAAACTGCCGTAATGCTGCGTGCGGTAGAACATTGGAATCAAGAAATGCCGGGGTCTTTGGACCCCGGCATCAGTTTCTAAACTGTCAGAGCGACGACGGAAGCACCATCCAGGCACCACGATTTGCGCTCCGCTACGCTTCGCATATTGCTAAGGTTGCGAAGAGCAAGGCGCGAGAAAGTCCTATGATTGAGGCGTACAGTAGTACGTTGATTGAGTGGGACTGTTGAGCAACGCAGACGACGCCTATGGATGGGCTAGTTCAGCGACGTTCACGGACGAACTAGTGCAGCGGTGCCCGGATGGCAAAGAGCTGCGAATTCACTTTTGTCGTCGCTCTGACAGCTGTTCAGCTCTTCATCGTCGCCTTTGGCGCCGCATTCGGTGCAGACCCAGCGTTTGGAGTTCTGTTTCAACATGCACCCGCCAAACCTGCACGTACCCTTTTCCTGCTCTCTGAATATATCCCAGCGCGGCTGTCCATAGACTAGCGGAATCAAACTCTTTTTTGAGCATTCCGGGCACACCGCCTGATCATACTTGGCCATGAGTACCTCTCCTTTAAAACCTCTGTTTAGTCTCATTATAGAGCAGACTGTTCAAATATTGGGCTTATTCCATCCGCAGCGGTCATTAATCAAGCAAAAGGATCGTTTTGCAACCCTTTTATAGTGTAAAATTGATTATGTGTACCGATTGGGAAACGGATTGATTTACAGGGTTTATCGATACCAGTCTATTTTGAGGGGAAGGAACGAATGTAAATGATTACTGACGCAATCTTTGATCTGTCAACAGTTACGGAAGCTATTCTGGATAATCCCCACATGGCCTGCGTTCTTGTAGACGCTAACGCTATCATTCGCTTTATGAGCCAGACTTATCTGGAGTGGTTGAACAAAAGCAAAGATGAGGTCATAGGCAGGCACATCCTCGAAATAACACCCCATTCCCGGCTTCCGGAAACAATTAAGACCGGAAATGTAGACAATATAGATCTGTGGGCGGTCAATGACCGGGAGACCATCATAACCCGCTACCCGTTAATAAGAGACGGAAAGGTTATCGGAGCTATCGGCCAGACCATTTTCCTCGATTCTACTGGAGCCAAAATCCTTATGAAAAAGCTTCATGCTATGGAAAAGGAATATGCCACGGTTTCCGAAGTCCTTGTCCAGAGTCCGCATATGGTATACGTGATCGTGGACAAAGACGGCATAATCACCTTTATGAATCAAACCTACCTCGACCTGCTGGAAATGAAAAAGGAAGAAGTGGTTGGCAGACACGTTCTGGAGATAACCCCCCACTCCAAACTCCCGGAAATACTTCGTACCGGCCAGATACACCCGGTGGACACCTGGACCATAAACAGCCGTGACACCATCATTACCAGAACCCCTATTATTAAAAACGGAGAAATAACTGGAGCGGTGGGCCGCAGCATATTCCTGGATATGTCACAGGCCAAAGGCCTGGTCAATAAGCTTTTAGAAACGGAAAAGGAACTCAATTATTACAAGGAAGAATTCCGACAGATCTACA
This sequence comes from Syntrophomonas sp., assembly GCA_039679855.1. Lineage (GTDB taxonomy): Bacteria > Bacillota > Syntrophomonadia > Syntrophomonadales > Syntrophomonadaceae > UBA5314. The sequence goes on along the minus strand of JBDKUE010000198.1, from coordinate 21,043 downwards.
AGGCCAGGTGGCATTTCGACGACCTTATAGGAGTCAGCGACGAATTTCTTTTTTTCAAATCCATGGCCGAGCAGCTGGCCCATACTTCCTCGACCATACTCATAACCGGAGAAAGCGGAACCGGCAAGGAATTATTCGCCCAAGCCATTCACAATCAGAGCGGGAGGGAAGGTCCTTTCGTCAGAGTCAATTGCGCCGCTCTTCCCGAAAACCTCCTGGAATCTGAATTGTTTGGTTATGAGGAAGGGGCCTTCACCGGCGCCAAGAAGGGCGGCAAACCCGGCAAGTTTGAATTGGCCAAAGGCGGTACCATATTTTTAGACGAAATTGGCGATATGCCCCTCAATATGCAGACCAAGCTGCTCTCGGTTCTGCAGGAAAGGGTTATTGAAAGGGTGGGCGGCACCAGTCCCATTGCCATAAGAGTCAGGGTTATTGCCGCCAGTAACCGGAATCTGGAGCAGATGGTGGCTGACAAAGAATTTCGCGAGGACTTGTATTACCGCCTCAATGTAGTGCGGCTCAACATTCCTCCCTTGCGGGAGCGAATGGCTGACATCCCGGCTCTGGTTCAAGATTTAACGGTCAGAATCAATGTACAACTCAAAACCAGGGTTTATGAAATATCGGAAAAGGCCCTGGATCTGCTGCAAAGCTATCACTGGCCGGGCAATGTGAGGGAGCTGGAAAATCTCTTAGAAAGAGCCATTAACCTGGCCACTTTAAAAAGAGCAACCCAATTGGACATCGATCACTTTCCGTCTCTGTTGGCCGGCGTTTCCGAAATACCGCTGGAGGAAATGAATCAGCAGACCCTGGCCGATAATATTGAAAAAATGGAAAAAGACCTAATCGAGCGCATGTTAAAAACAACCAACCACAACAAGTCACAGGCAGCCAAACTCCTTGGTCTCAACAAATCGGTCTTCTATCGCAAACTGCGCAAATACGATCTCCTCGACTGATATTAAAAGGGGCCGGCAGCGCCGGCCCCCTTTATATATACTCGGAGTTTCCACGATTCTAAATGTCAAACGGATTGTTCTATCACTTTTCTTATATCTATTCTCCCTCTCGATTTATCAACAAGCGTTTAAGCATCTAGATATTTCTGGTCCAAAGCGATGCCATCGCTGATCCACCGCCCACGCACAAAGCTGCTCCACCGAGAGTCAGATTGAGGCGTTCCATTTCGTAATATAGAGAAACGATAATTCTGAGGGCGGTTGCACCAACCGGGTGCCCAAGACCGATTCCCGATCCGTTATGATTTACCTTATCCGGATCGATTTCCAAACCGAATTCCTCTTTTAACATACGGCCAACTCCAAGAAACTGTGCAGCAAAGGCTTCGTTTATCTCCCAATATTCTATGTCAGCAAGATTAAGGCCGGCCTTTTTTAAAGCTTTGGGTATGGCGACAGCCGGACCCAGGCCCATGACTTTGGCATCAACGCCTTCGCCTATAATAGTTATCATTTTTAGCAAAGGCTTAATACCCAGCTCCAGTGCTTTTTGTTTGGACATCACCACAACTGCTGCTGCTGCATCATTTATCCCCGAAGCATTGGCTGCGGTAACCACGCCACCCTTTTTAAATGCCGGAGGCAGCTTGGCCATCGCTTCTATATTGGCATCCGGAATCATATGTTCATCGTTCTCAAAATAGGTGCTTCCCTTTTTAGTCTTTATCTCCACTGGAATAATTTCCCGTTTGAATATTCCGTTTTTATTGGCCGCGGTCGCCCGCTGATGACTTTGCAGAGCTAGTTGGTCGCATTCCTCACGGGTTATTCCATATTTCTCTGCCACATTCTCAGCCGTCAAACCCATGTGCCCGGGAACCAGTTTGTCAACCAGGCCGTCGTAGAGCATAGCATCTTCCATACTGCCCGGTCCCATCCGGTAGCCCATTCTGGCTTTGCCCAGCATATAAGGGGCGTTGGTCATACTTTCCACCCCGATTACCAGACCGATGTCTATTTTGCCCAGAGCTATATGATCACATGCAATTTCTAGAGCCCTCATACCTGAAGCGCAATTCTGGTTGACATTGCAGCCATTGCTGCGGGTGGGTAATCCAATCGCCATGGCAACCTGCCGGGCCGGCAGAGAACCCTGGAAATGCGGATAAACCTGTCCCATAACGAGTTCATCAATCAGGTCGGCTGAAATACCAGCCCGGTTGACAGCTTCCTTGCCGGCTAATATGGCCAGGTCTTTTCCGGTAAAGTCCTTAAGGCTCCCCAAAAACCGGCCAATCGGAGTCCTGCATGCGCTGACGATAACCACTTCATTAATATCCATTTTGAAATCCCCCTTAAATTAACTCTTTATATCTAGGCGCCTTTTCAATTTGTTCTGCTTCTACCCTGGCAATTAATCCTCCCTTCAATCGGTATTTTCCATCCAATGATATCATCCGTTGCATGCGAGACTGCAGCCGCAAAATGAATCATTGTACTGATTAAGCAGAATCTGTTTGTCTTGCTTTGCATCTATAAACAAGCAAATAGCGTGCCAGTCCGGTCATTTTAATTAATTCAACTTGCTTGCAATTTGCGGATGCCTATTTTATGGGATTTTTAAAAGTTTAGAGTTCAAATTGGAAAGAGTTTAAATATAATATCATGAACAGCCAGGGTTGCAAATTGATACCGTTGTTGTCCCCGCCCCCTGTCCAATCCCCCGGTAAACTAAAAAATGGGGCAGCAGTTGCTTTCGTATATACTAACGACCTGTTTTGCAACCCTAAAGCCATCCGGTTTTTCTTGTTTATAAAAACTGTCAACTCTTATTGGTAGAGCTTACTGTTTTAGGCATAATTATAGTTGACGTACCAATGGTTAAGGTGTTAACTATTGGTAAGCGAACTTATAACTCTGCCAGCTCTAATACTGTAAATTAGTCGTCAGGGGAAATTTTTGTAGGGCAAGGCGGGCGTCACGGCTCCTTGCCATCCTGGCACCGGCGGCTCTCTGGCGTCCTGCCAGCGGCAGCTCTTTGCCCTCCTGGCATCGCTGCACTAGCCCGTCCGTGGGCGTCAGCTCCTTGGCGTCCTGCCAGCACCGCACTAGTTCGTCCAAGAACGTCGCCGCATTAGCCCGTCCATGGGCGTCAAGGAATGAGCAATACTGGACGTATTACGATTGACGACAACGCAGTAATGCGAAAATTTACCCGATGATAATGCACAGAATTAGAACTGGCTGAGTACTAGTTATATAAAAAGGGGGTAACGGCATGCAGTATAATGGTGAGATCCATCTGGTTAAACTGAATATAGAAGAAAAAATAGCCACTGTAACCCTGAACCGCCCACCCGCCAATGTCCTTTGCCAGAATATGATCGGGGAATTGTCCCGGACTTTTGATGAAATTGAAATGTCCGGTGCTGCTGTAGTACTTATGACCGGCCAGGGAAGCCATTCCTTCAGTGCCGGCCTTGACATATACGAGCTTTCCAAAAACACCCCCGAACAGAACCAGGCTTACTTTTCCAAAGTATATTGCTGTTTTAAAAAAATAACCGAGTGCAGCTGTCCGGTTATTGCCACCATAAATGGTTTCGCTTTTGGCGCCGGCCTTGATTTGGCTATGTCCGCCGATATTCGGGTTATGGATGAAAAGGTTCTTTTATCCGCCACCGGGGTCAACCTGAATCTGGTCTTTTGCACCCAGCGGCTGCTCCGTCTGGTCGGACCGGGCCGGGCCAGGGATATGCTTTTTAGAGCCAGCCGGGTCACCGCCCAGGATGCAATTGACTACGGCCTTGTACAGCACCTGGCTCCGGAAGGTGCAGCTATGATTAAGGCACGGGAAATTGCTGAAACGATTATCACCAAAGGACCGGAGGCTGTTAAAGCAGTTAAGGAGGTACTGCTTCGGGGTGCTCTGCTTCCTTTAGGAGAGGCCCTGGACCTGGAAGCAGAATATGTCAACCGCATGTTTACCACCGACGAATTTGAACGGCGCGTCCGTAAATTTATAGGAAGCTGAAGACAATAATTAAAAAAAGCCTGCTTAACCGAATTATCCGGTTTTAAGCAGGCTTTTTTGTTCAACCAGCTGGCTAACCCGGGTCTTGACACCCGGGCATAATTTGAGTAAAATGATCAAGCATTGTTTATTAAATTTTTATTTTAGCATATTTATTATTATTTGTCAAGATTCTTTTTGGGAGGACAGAGTGGGAATATGCGGATACTTGATATTTTCAAAAGCCCGGGGGTGGCTGTCAAACTCCAACTAAATGATATACTGCAAATGAATGACCAAACCAGGCGTTACGGCTTGCTTTTAAGTGAAATACAGGCCCGTGAACTCATTGAAACTAGAAACCAGGCCATTCTCGATCAGGGCCGGGTCGAACTCAGCACCGATTCACTCCAGAAAATAATAAAGGTCTTCAGCTCCTCAGCCTATATAAGTTCATCAGACTATGCCTCCCTGTTAAATGAACTGGTGGAAATCTTCTATTTTATGAAAAACGAAACCCATGACCGAATAAGCGATGATGAATTGATAAATATAATGAAAGAATTGTTCGATGGCCCCAGCCGCGGTTCCGCAGAGCTTTTGAAGCACCGGGACCTGCCCCTGTGGTCAAGAAGGATGATGGGCAATCGATGAAAAATACCGGCATTCAAAAGTATAGCCTTATGAAAAACACCCTGGAGCCAAGGAGCTATACTCTTTTCTTGTTAAGAGAAGGCCTGCGCCGGAGTATTTTGGATCAAAAGGCAGTTGATGAGTTTCAGGAACAATTAATGCCGTTGCTGGCCGAATTGATCTTAAAGTACACCAGGGGTGAAAGCAGTTCAGTTACAGTGGAGACCGCCCAGCGCCTGTTAGGGTCTCTCCTGTATTCTACAGACGCCTATTTAAAAAGTTTCCGTCACAAAGAGGCGGCCATCAACTGCCTGACCAGCTCCTGTCCGGCTGAAATATACGGGAAAGGCCAGGCTTTAATAAGCACCTGCCTGGAGCAGACCCGGATTCTGTATCAAGAAGTCAAAGAGCGCAAAATGAATATTCCCATAAAAGGCTACAATTACTCTATTGATGAAGATTTGCCCGATTTCTTAAACCAGTATGACCCTCTTTTTAATGCCCAGGATACTATGGCCGGCATTGACTATCCATTATTTTCGGATAATATGCGATTACAGGGAATTTTTTATATTGAACAATATTTAAAAAAGTTGTCCATGGAAACTGATTTTTGCCACCTATTCTCGCCCGCTGATATCAACCAGTTGCTGAGAGATTACGGCCGGGTATACCGGATCGATATCGCCGAAGCGCTGATCAACGTGTTTGAAATCATCTTCATCAACTCGGTTTTTTCTTTCTTAGCTTGTAGCCCGCCTGGCGACTTGAGCATATCCAACAGCCAAATCAACATGCTCCAACATCATTTTGACGCAATGAACCCTGCCCAGTATCCCATGGTAATCAGCCAAACTATCGATAAACTATTGAAATTGCTAGGCGTTACCGATCCAGATTTCATCAATTATATAGAGGTCTTCGTGCCCCTTTTTATGCCCCGCTTTGTCAACGCCCTGGAAAACAAAAGTCTGGCCAATGTAATAATTGCCGCCCAGCCTTACCAGGAAGCCGTACGAGTAGCCCTCGACCATGGTGAACGGTTGTCTGATGAAGCATTTCGCAAACTGGCCGAACAGATCAGAGAAACCGTTGAACCGGCCTCCAAGGTGAATTTTATTACCTCCAATATCAACTCTCTGGCGGATTTTTTGGATGTGTTAGAGGCAGATTGCCTGTTCGGCCAGGACTATGTCTTCCTATTCAACATCCTGGGCGATATTGAATTGTCGATCCTGGCCAAAATTGCATTTGCGGAACAATTGCGTGGCCGGGTCCTTAAACTGCAAAATTTAATTGTTGCAGACTTGACTATCATCTGGCAAATTGAACTGGCCTATTACTTCCATGGACTGTCAGCCAAGCGTCTGGATGGCATCGAGCAACGGCTTAAAGATATATTGTATACTCCCTAAGCCACCCCCTCCATCCCATTCTTGGTAAAATTAGTCCCATTTTCCTGTCCCTTTCGGCCCTATCGGCCCAGTTCCTAGGACCTTAGTTGGGTTTCTGATTCGTACAAAGGATTTGAGTAAAATATGTCGAAGAGGTAATTTTAAGGTATATTTTTGGAGGTATGGCGTGCAATACCAACTTGTCCTGATTGTGTTCAATATTGTCATTGCGCTTGCCGCTTATTTTTTCTTGAGAGACAGGCGGCACCTTTTTAGACTTATAATCATGCCTGTTGTATATGCCTATTTCCTGGCTGCATTCCTTCCCTATCTTTTAGCCTTTGTTCCGGTAAATTGGGTCATTGCCTTCTATACCGTTGCTATTTTGCTCGGATTTTTGGCAAAAGGCATCGATTCTCGCGTTCAGCCCGATATCGAAGATCAGGGTATGGATTCCGCGGTCTGGAGTGAAGCGGATCTGGACTACATAGAGACACGTTCGGAACGCGAGGCGCTCCTCAGCACCGTCAAATTTTCCAAAACCAAAGCAGATAATGATGCATCACTATTCTCCCGGATATTAAGCGAATCTACCACCTCACTAAAAAATACCAGCTCATCCGAATTGTATGAAACATCCCGGCCAGTTTTGGAATCCACCCTCTTGGGCGGCATCTCTCCGCTGGGCAGTGCCTCTGCCTCCGACCCTTCAAGCGATATCGTTAGCCAAAAGCCCGGGCATGATGATAATAAACTTGAAGCTGAAAGCAACCGGTCAGCTTTAGATCCTGAAGATACTCAAAAGGCCATTGAAAAGTCACCCCAACTCAGCATGTCCGGGATTCGTCCGCACCCCCAGCAGGAGGAAAAACCGGCTCAAAAATCCACCTATGTTCTGCGTGACCCGGATTCTGACCAGCCAGTGGAAGAAGCGAAGCCAGTCCTGGCAGAACCCGCAGTTACACCTCATGCTACCGTATCTTATCTGAGTGAATACAAGGAAGAGAAAGCAGCCCTTGCCTCAGCCGCTGGCAGCATTATGGCCAGGCCGCTTGAACCGGTCCATAAAGAAAGTATGCCACCGTTATCTGAACCGGTAATTAATAGAGTTCCTATGCAGCCGGCAGCTGAAATTGAGTTAAATAAAAAGGCCGTTGAAGAAATTGCCCAGAAATTCGCTTATAAGATAAGCAATGGGCATCAAGAGGAAATCTTCCCGGCCAAAGAACAGGAGACTTCATTCACTGCTGCTAAACTGCCCGATACGGCCGGCGGCCAGGAAATGGATAATGAGGAACCTCGCGAGATACACCAAGAACCAATTGTCGCTATAAAATCTGATGAAATCCCTCCCAAATTTGCTGCAGTCATATCCGAAGCCCCTGCTGAAAGGCATCTTGAGCTGGTGGAAGCATCGCGTGATCAGCACCCGGAGGAGAATGAGCCCGAAGAATTCGAGGGTGTAGCGCCGTTGTTAACAAATCAGCAAATTCCTGTTAGAGACGCAGGAGAAATGGTGCTCGATAAAGAATCTATAAATGATCAGCAGGAAGCGACGGAAGATGACCTGATGCAGCTCGATCTTGCACTGGTTATCGACAGGGCATTTCAGGCCAAGTTCAACAGCGATTACCAGAAAGCCATCCGAATATTTGAGGTGGCTTTAAACCGCACTCCTTCACCTAAACTGGCACAGATGATTGCCGAGGATATTGAGGTTATGCGCAGTAAACTGGCTTGATAGAGTGCAATCAACATTTTGGGAGGTTTTTGTACAATGATGCAGAGTTCCGAAATTAAAGGTTTAGCCGTATTCAGTATTGCGGACGGCAAGGAAATCGGCCGGGTGCGTGATCTATTAATTAATGCTGAAAAGAAGGCTGTCGACTATCTAGTGGTAGATATCCCCAACTGGTATTTCGGTTCTTATGTGATCCCTTTTAACCAAGCGGAAGGCATTGGTACCGACGCCGTAATGGTAGCCACGGAAGGCATTGTCAAGAAGCTCAATGAAGAGCAGGCCGGCATCAAACTGGTAGAAAAGGGCATCAACCTTATCGGCAACCGGGTTTTAACTCAAAAAGGCCGCATTATCGGCAAGATCAGTGAATACCATATTAACGAAGATACCGGTCAGATCACTGGTTGTGAACTGGTCGACACCAATAATTCCCCCCGAGGCATTATTCCCGCCCAGGCGGCACTTACATTCGGTAAAGACGCCCTGATAGTGAAAAATGAGGTTGAAAGTTTGCTGGTGGCCAATATCAGCGATTATGAGGAACCGACTGCAGCGGCGCCGGTGGCTACTGCCGCTCCGGATGCCGTCGCAGAAGAATCTGAACAGGCCGCCAATGGTAAAGCGGTGGAAATGTTTGAGCAGAGGCAGAGAGAATATCTGCTGGGCAAGGTAAGCAAAGCAGACATCACCGATGCCGGCGGCAGGATCATTGTTTTACAGGGTGAAACTGTTACCAAAGAGATCATCGATCGGGTTATAGCCGCCGATAAAATGAAGGATCTGATGATTAACGTCTGATTATTATAGCTTTGGAAGGATCAGCTAGGGATGAAACCCAAACGAATAATAATACCATTGATTATCCTGTGTCAATTTGCTATCAATACGGTAATAGGGGCTGCCTGGGTCATTCCTGACAACCCTCAGGTTATCCCTGATGGCATTTTGGTCAATGGTTTTGATGTGGGCGGTTTGACCAGGGACCAGGCGGTTGTCTACCTGGGGCAAAAGGTGTCCAATGCCAAAATAGACGAGAAAATAACCCTTTACGACGGCAACAAGCGCTGGGTATTGATGACCAGGGACTATGAATTTGTCTATGATTTTTCCAAGACCGTGGACACGGCGTTGACTGTGTCCAATAACGGGGGCGGACCCGAAAAGGCGTTAAACATCATCAAACTCCAGGCAAAATCGGTCAACCTTCCCATGGAGATATCCTATGACCAGGAAAAATTAAAGAATTCGCTGGATCTGATCAATGAACAGGTCAGAACGCCGGCCCAGGATGCCGGCCTGGACTACGGAAACAGCAGTCTATCCATCACCGAAGAAAAGGCCGGTCAGGAGCTGGATATCGAGGTGATGACCAGCAGGATTCAAGATTATATAAAGTCACGCGCCTCGGGTGAGCTCCCTTTGCCCAAAAAGGTGGTTCAACCACGGGTGGTTAAAGCCGATTTAGTAAACGTAAACAGCCGCTTGGCTGTTTTTTCTACCACAATGGCCGGGTCTTCGGCCAGCCGCTCCAACAATATTGACCTGGCTGTCAGGATGCTCGACAATACAGTAGTCCTGCCGGGTGAGACCTTTTCCTTTAATGAGCGGGTAGGACAGAGAAGCAAAGAAAAGGGTTATACCGAAGCGCCTACCATCAGCGGGAAAAACCTTACCCTGGACCTGGGCGGAGGCGTCTGCCAGGTCGCCACCACCCTTTATAATGCCGTCCTGCAAAATGCTTTTCCTATTGTGGAGCACTTCAACCATACTATTCCCGGCAAATCGATTCCCAATGCCAGAGATGCGACGGTTGCCTACAACCAGCTGGACCTGAAGTTTAAAAACAATTTGAGTAATCCCGTCGTGATCCACAGTTACCTCAACAACAATTCGGTAGTTGTAGAATTATACGGCAGTGCCAACGATAAGAAAAAGGCTTGAAATCAAGCCTCCTTCCCTACTGTATCTGCTTTTCTCCTGCCCTGTTACTTTACGAATAGCTCCTTCCAGCGCCGGTCAACCGTTTTGACGATGTCCTCCCGGGGAGTCAGGGCCGCGGGATACTCAGGTTTCATCCGGGCGTCTATGAGGATCGGGAGCTGGTATTGAAGTGCATTGCGCTGCACGCTGGACCTTGCATAGATGTCCCAGGCCGGATCAAAACGGGTGAAAACCGTCCACAAAAAGTCGGTTTGACTGCTTATGGCATCCACGTCGTCCACCAGGATAACCAGCGGCCAGGAAGTAATGGTGGGACCGGCCTGCTCCACAAGCACCCTGCCCAGTTCAGGTTGATCGGTATAAGAGCCGCCGGAAACTATCAGGCATCCCGGGCAATAGGGCTTGATCTTGGCAATACCGGGCAGCGGGCCCGCCTTGTATTCCGCCGGAAGCTCCCTGACCGGCTCGCCCAGGCCCAGCACTATCGCTTTGCTTCCCTGATTGAACTTTCTTCCCGGGTAGTCCAGGGTGTCCATCGCCGTGTCATTGATTACCACAAGATCCCGGGCCGGGTTGAAGCGCTGCAGAATGTTTTCCAGGAGGCGTGGGAAATCCTTTAAATCCAGGTCCACATCAGTGACCAGCAATATCTTGGTAAGGCTGAGCTGGCCTTCGCCCAGTATCCTGAAACAATGAGCCAGGGCTTCTCTAAAATAGCTTTCCCTAACCACCGCGCCGCATAAAGTATGAAAACCGGCTTCAGCATAGGTCCAGAGTGATTTCAGCCCGGGCATGAGCACCGGAAATATGGGAGAAAGAAGGTCCTGCATCCACTCCCCTATATAGTAGTCTTCCTGGCGCGGTATACCCACCACGGTAGCCGGATAAACGGCATCTTTACGATGATATACCTGTTTTACGTTGAACACCGGGAAATCATGGGTAAGTGAATAGTAGCCGTAATGGTCACCAAAGGGTCCTTCCGGTTTGCGCACTCCGGGGGGCACTTCCCCGCACAGTGCAAATTCAGCCTCGGCCACCAGGGGGTGGGAATAGCCATCCAGATCGACTACATTTATTTTGTCGCCCAGCAGAAACGAGGCGTAAAGCAGTTCGGGCACCATTTCCGGCAGGGCGGTGATAGCGGCAATGGTCAGGGCCGGAGGGCCTCCCAGGAAGACCGTAACCGGCAAGGGCCGTCCTCGCTGCTCAGCTTCATAGTAGTGAAATCCCCCACCCTTGTGGATCTGCCAGTGCATGCCGGTCTGGTTTTCGGAATGGATCTGAAGGCGGTACATACCCAGGTTGTGCTCATGACTGCCCGGTTTTTCGGTATATACCAGGGGCAGGGTGAAAAAAGCTCCTCCGTCTTCCTGCCAGCTGGTCAAAACCGGCAGTTTATGAAGGTTGACATTTTCCATACAGGATCCCAAAACGGGCGCATTCTGGGGAGAAACCCTGCGCAAACCGCTCCTGGCCACATCCAGCAGCCAGCCCCGCTCCTGCCACAGGGTTTTAAACCCGGGCGGCATCAACCTGTCCATAGCCTGGATGGCCCGCTTGATAATAGCTTCCGGTCTGGGTCCCATGGCCAGTTCCATTCGCCTTACCGTTCCAAACAGGTTAGTGGCTACCGGAAACGATGATCCTTTGACCCGGGTGAATAGGAGGGCCGGACCTCCCTCTTCAACCACCCGGCGGTGAATCTCGGCCAGTTCCAGATAAGGATCGACTTCAGCCGAAACCTCTACTATTTCCTTTTCCCTCCACAGCTGCTCGATAAAGGTCCGCAAATTTTTATGCATATCAGCTCGTAATCTCCTTGTATTTATTGACGAACAGCCGGGCGGCAGCCAGACTGTTTTCCACCAGGAGCGATATCTCACTTTTTTGGGCGTTGCCGATGTGGATTCCAGCCACTACGGCAGTGGTTTGATTGGTGGCCGAACAGATGAGCTCGGATACCCGGGCCGCCAGCTCCGCGTCCCGGTGGCCGGGACGCGGCGTTATCCAGGTGTCGCAGAGTATTTTCGCCTGGCCAGGCCCCATCCGTGGTACACTCATGGCCATTCCGCCTACATGCGGTTTTTCTCCGCCGGTCAGCAGCCCGGAAAGTCCGTCGGCAGTCGCCTGCACCCTCAATGATATCTGGTAGCGCCCCTCACCGTAGGTAATGTTTAGTGCTTCCTCAAACACATTATCACCTGCCCTGCTCACTTCTTTTAAGCTTTACTACTGGTCCGTTACTAAAGCTTAAATTTACTCAAGCTATATTATAGCCTAAAAGCAAACAGCCCCGCTCGCAGGGGGCTGTTTTTTTGAAAAATAATAATTATTATTTATACAACGTCTACCTGTATTGACCCAGGAAGGTATTCAGCATCGCGGCGACCTCCGCCCGGGTAATGCCGTTCTGTGGGTTGAAGTAGTTGTTGTAACCGGTTATCAGTCCGTATCTTACGGCTGTCACCACATATCCCCGGGCCGAATCCGAGATGCTGGAATCATCATAAAATGATGTGTTCTCATACATATTGCTCTCTGCTTCGCTCTGTTTGCCCAGGGCTTTCACCAGAACCTCAGCCACTTCCTCCCGGGTCGCGGCCCGGTTGGGGTTGAAGTATCCCCCTTGCCCGGATATGATTCCCCTCTGGTAGGATTTTTCCACTCCCGGATAATACCAGTCGCCGGGTGCCACATCGTAAAAGTGACGGGCCGAGGTATCATAGGAATTTATTTTCAGAATCTGCGCCATAACACTGGCTATCTCGGCCCGGGTTATGCCATTGCCGGGATGGAAACCGGAATCCGGATACCCGGTCATGTAGCCTAATCTAACCAGGTTGTTGATATGGTTGTAGGCCCAGTGGCTGCCGGGAACATCCCAGAACGAGGTGACCCGGTTGGGATCCATTACGTTGTCATCATTAATTATTATACCCTCGTTGCCGGTACTGGTGGTATAGAAGCTGACGATGGAGCCATAGGTATAATGATTAGAACTGTTCCACATAAAGGCCTTATAGTAGTAGCGGGTATTGGGCCGCAGGTTGTTCAGAACCTTGCTGTATGAGCCGGTAAAGTTGCCATTGGCCACCGTAACCATGGTCAGATCATCCTGGTCGGTGCCGTAGCAAAAGCCATATGCCTCAACCCGCTTGGTGTTGCTGGAGCTTATTCGAGCGTTTAAAGTGGCTCTGGTGGAGCCGATGCTGGTGGCTGAATTGGTCTCAATAGCTCCATAGCCTCCCCCGTTCCGGGTAATATCAATATAGTAGTCGGTCGAATCGCCGGTATCGGGGTTGTAAACTCGAATATCTATCCGGGTATTTCCGCTGGATAGGTATATGGAGCGCGACTGGTGGTCGTAATAATCCAATGTCTCCCCTTCCACGGTTACCCTTGAACTGCTGTCTTCAGGGACGGCCGTAATGTAGATACTCGAGTCGCTGGTGCTCGCCGTGTAATTGGTTCTGCTCGGTTTGAAAGACTGGTCCAGGCTCGCCCCGCTGATATAAAGACTTGATAAATAAGAGCTGTCGTTGTTGTAATAATGTCCGTTCCGGTAGATGTCGATATAATAATAATTATCGTTGTCGTAACCATAATACGAGGGATTGTATACCCGAATATCCACCCGGGTGGTGTCGTCGTCCAGGTATATAGTCCGCGACGCAGAGCCATAGCCTTCCGACCCGCCGTCTATAGTGATCCTTGCATCGTCGTCCTCAGCATAAGCCTGGACCGCGACGCTTCTTGAATTGTAGTCGTAGTCATCGTAGTCAAGATAGGCTTTATAATAATTCGTCCCCCTGCTGAAGGATGGGCTTAGGGATGCATCGCTTACATAGAGACTGGATAGATAAGCGTTGCCATAATCGTTATTGTAGTAATCCCGATACACGTTGATGTAGTAGGTTTTGGAAGCGCTGGAATTGGAGACGGTAACCGTAATCTGGCTGCTTCCTGAAGGTAGGTAGATCTGCTGCGATATATGATTGCTGCCCAGGGTCTGGCCATTGACTTTTATGGTTGCACTGCTGTCCTCCGATGCCGCGGCTACAGTTGTGCTTGATATATCCCGGCTGATCTGGCATGAATAATTGATGGTGTCTTTGTTAAAAGATGGGCTCAAGCTTCCCCCACCAACGGAAAGGGTGTAAAGATAAGCCCCCGAAACACCGCGGTTCACGGTTATATTGTAGGTCTTCGACCCGGCTGAACTGGTGACAATTACCGTTATAGTATTGCTTCCGGAATTCAAACTGATCTGCTGTGATACATGGTTGCTGCCCAGGGTCTGGCCATTGACTTTTATGGTTGCGCTGCTGTCTTCCGCAGAGGCCGAAACGGTAGTGCTGGCCACGCCTGAGCTCACGTTACATGAGTAGTTGAATGTATCCTTGTTAAAAGACGGGCTCAAGTCCCCGCCACCCACGGAAAGGCTGGAAAGATAAGCGCTTGAAGCAGAAGAGCCCCGGTTTACGGTTATGTAGTAAGTCCTGGACCCGGCTGAACTAGAAACAACTACGGTTATGGTATTGCTTCCGGGATTTAAATAGATCTGCTGTGATTCATGGTTGCTGCCCAGGGTCTGGCCATTGACTTTTATGGTTGCACTGCTGTCTTCGGCCTCGGCCGCAACGGTTGTAAGGGCCACATTCGAATCCACATCACAGGTATAGCTGGTGGTACCTCTGCTAAAGGACGGGCTCAAGCTCCCCCCGCCCACCAAAAGGTAGGAAAGATAATTACTCGTATTTCCCCAATTTACAGTAATGTTGTAGGTCTTGGAAGAAACCGAATTAGATACCCGGACCTCTATGGAATTTATACCGGAACTCCGGTAGAAATACTGAGAATAGCCGCCGGTCACGGTCTGGCCGTTGACAGTCACAGTGGCGCTACCCTCCGCAACAGGCCGGAATCTGATGTATGAGGCGTTTTGATTTACAGTACAGATGTAATCCGTTGTGCTCTTGGTAAACGTCGGTGTCAAATAGCCGCCGCTTATGGTTAAGCTGGACAGGTCGGCAACACTGGGAGTCCGGGTTACATGTAGGGTATAGACCATTCTCGCTCCCGAAGAACCGTTTACTACGACTTCGATCACGCTGACGTCTGAAGTAATCGCCACCGTTTTATACCAGCCGCTGCTGCTGGTCAGGGACTGCCCTGCTACCATTACACCGGCGCTGCTGTTTTCAGGAACCGCCCTTACTATTATACTGGAAGTGTTAGCCCCCAGGGAGACATCATAGGCTCCAGTATCTTTATTAAAGGCCGGGCTCATGGTCCCCCCTGTCACGCTTAGGCTGGACAGGTAAGCACTTATATAAACGTTCCGATATACGTTGATGGTAAACAAATTATGACTTCCAAAGGAGCCACCTACACGAACCTGAATATTGTTCTCCCCGGCGTTCAAATTAACCGTCTGGGATGCGCTGCCTGTTCCACTGGCGCCTGACGTTCCATTTACATAAATACTAACAGAGGCATTGCTGCTTTCGGCTGTTGCCGAAACAATAACGCTGGATGAATTGGAATAGGCGGAATAACTTTTGACACTGTTGCTAAAGGAGGGGCTGAGATCTGCCCCGCTGACACTTAAGCTTGACAGGTTGGTATTGGTGTTGCCGGCCCGCAATGCTTCAATATAATACTCCCTGCTGCTGCCCCACAGGGAAACCCTGATGGTTATCACTTGCATGGCTCCGGGGCTTATGGCAATAGGCGGGGAAGTATAACCATTTGAGCTAGTGACAGCCTGGCCGTTCACCGTTACGGTCGCGCGCGAGTCTGCCGGATAGGCGGTTACTGTGACGCTATCTGAGACAACATCTGAATAATAATAGTTTTCGTTGGCTTGAGTAAGAGAACCCCCGCTTATGCTCAAACTACTTAAATTAACACTATAACTGGCCTCGGCAGTCCCGCCAAACGCACTGCCAACAAGGGCCAGGGCTAATATGAGCACAAGGGATACTCCCTTGAACCTTATCCTAAACATTTTTCTCACCCTCCTCATTAGAACGACCAGTATGGAAAACTTATCTATATTTATCATAACGCTAATATGGGAAATAGTCCCTACCCAAAATTGATAATAAAGTCCTATCTATATGGATAGTTTTTCTGTCAATCTTTAGTAGCCATTACCCTTAATCGATACCAAACCTTTTACACGTTATGTTCAAAAAAGAAAATTGATGAAGTTTATTAGCGGCAATTTAGCTAAGCATAGTCCATTAAAAAATTTCTATTTGAACGTAAAAACAAAAAGGGAGAACCGACCTGCTTGTTTCAGCAGTTCTGATCTCCTTATTATTACAGTAATGATTCCTATTTTAAGGCTATTTATCGCGTACTATATTCATCGGCAAAAAGTATCCTGGTTGTCCGGCGGTTTTGATCGGTAACCACGCATATCTTCCCATGCCCGGTAAAATAACCCGAGAATATCCGGCCTCCGTTCAACACCGCCTCTTCATTGCGCCTCTTGTCAAGTTCAGGTATATCTCCCCAGTCACCGGTAAGGTGACGGTTAAACAGCAGCCTAACGACGTCTTTGGTCACATTGTCATTAATAGCTGGACTCACGACTTTCTTCCCTGACTCAAAAAGCATTTTTATACCTCCGGTATTTTGTCCAACCCCTTGAGCCTCACCAACACCAGGCCTGGAATAGAACTCCTTATTTATGTGATCGTTAAACTCGTTAAAAACATTAACCGAAAGAAAAAATAGAGTATGGATTATTCGCAAAAAATCCACCTATTGCGGTAAATATCTTGTCTTTTTAACGTTTCAAGCAAATAAATAAAAGGCACTCTCCATTAAGGATGTGCCCTCTTTTTTACGGTTCGTTAGTTTTGTTTTCCTTTTGCAGTTTTTCAATCTAAATTCCCTTTAGTTTGATCAAATCCTTCCCCCGGCCTTAAAGCCAACGGTATTTTCGAGCCTCGAAAGCCAGACGATCTCTAAAATCAGGATGAGCAATCGCTATAAGGGCTTTGGCCCGCTCCCGGATGCTCTTCCAGCGCAGATCGACGGCACCATATTCCGTGACCACCCACTGTATGTCATTGCGTGAAGTACTGGTAATCGTTCCGGCGGGAAATACCGGCATAATTCGGGACTCCATAACCCCTTCCCCGTTCTTGTAAGTTGAGGCAAGGGCCAGAATGCTTTTACCTCCCAAAGAGCGGGCCGCACCATGTACGAAATTAACCTGCCCGCCGGTGCCGCTGAACTGCATGGGCCCTATAGACTCCGACGCCGCCTGTCCGGTAAGATCGATCATTAAAGCATTATTTACGGATACCAACTGGTCATTGAGGCCGATAATTTCTGGATTGTTGATATAGTCAACTTCGTGAAAAATAAAGTCCTGATTTTCATGAGCAAAATCCCACAGTTCCTGATCGCCAACACAAAAACAACCCAGAACCTTTCCGGGTTGTAAGCTCTTGCGGTAGCCGTTTACCACCCCTGCTTTCATCAACTGCATGACGGACTTGGATATAACTTCAGCATGCATTCCCAGATCCCGTTTATCCCGCAGGAAATAGCCCACCGCGTTGGGGAGCCCTCCCAATCCCAGCTGCACAGTAGCTCCGTCAGGTATAAATTCCACTATATGAGCCGCGATGGCCTTTTCCGTTTCGCTTATAACCATATCCTGGACCGGGGCCAGGGGATAGTTGTTCTCAATAATATGATCGACTTCAGATACATGTACAGTCAAGTCGTCTCCATTTAAACGCGGCAGGTTGGCGTTTACTTCAACGATTACCTTCCCCGCTTTTTCAAAGGCGATTCGATGGCTTAAGCCCGCATAGAGAGAGCGGCTCATGAAACCTCTTTCATCCGGAGGACTTACGGCATTGGCGACCATGGTCGGCTGCCTGGCCTCCAGCCATTTGCCCATCTGCTGGAGATGGATGGGTACGTAGGACATAATCCCCTCCCGGATTGACTGCCGCTCCATGGGCCCCACAAAAACCGTTTCCAGGTTAAAATGCTCACTTAGAGAGAGGTCCATATACGGCTGCCTGCTCAGGGCAAATCCCGCCAGCAAAGTGACCTGCTGCAGTTCATGTCCCCGTGCAGCCAGGGCTGCGGTAAATCCCTCGGGAATGCAGCACCCTCCTCCCAGGCCTATAATATCGTAGTCCTTGACCAGAGCGGCTGCATCGGTGGCTGAACAGAGCTTGGCCCGATACTGCTCTCTCCACGGCCAGTTCTTAATTTCATCTCTCTTTTTATTCTCTGCCAACTATGGCACCCCCCGGTATTAATTTCCTAACTCCTTATTAAGCCGTTTATACTGCTGCAAAATGGGGAAATTATATTGACACCTCCCATGCAAATACTATCAAGCATCTTATAAATATAATTAAGCTGATTTGAATTGGAACCTTGCCTTTCCCAAGAAGAATATTGCATTTACCCCTCAAAAAGTAAAGTAAAATATCTGTACGCTTCCCCTTACCCTGTAACAAAACAACTTATATTTTTAAACAACTTATATTAATGCAATGTTTTACAATTATCGATAAAATTAGTAACACTTATTTCTTCTAGGAGGGGGTTACTTGACCAGACTAGCGAAGAAAAAAGCATTTACCCACCTGAGTTCATCGATACACCAGTCATTTAATTGTGAACCCCGTTCCCTTTTAAGTGCCGAAGGCTATGCCACGGCCTTTCACCGCAACCCCAATTCAACTGTCATATGTTCTATACCTGACGGCCGTTACATAGAGGTAAACGATGCCTGGGTGAAAAACTCCGGGTTCAAACGAGAAGAAGCCATAGGGCGCACTGCCATGGAACTGAACGTATGGGTAAGCCTCGATGAACGTGAGCAGATTATGACCGAACTGCGAGTCAAAGGCAGCGTCTGCAACCACGAAGTCCGGTTCCGCACCAAAAACGGCAGTATTAAAATATGCCTGTTTTCCGCCGATGTCCTTTCTTTGCCCCAGGGGACCTATATGTTGAGCGTTTTTCGTGACATCACCCTGCTTAAACAAACCGACGAAGCCCTGCGTTTATCGCAAGAGAAATATACCAAAGCCTTTCAAAGCCACCCCGAGCCCATGTCCATCAATACCCTACCGGATGGAGTATATGTGGAAGTCAATGAAGCCTGGCTGAAAGCCACCGGTTTTACCAGGGAAGAATTGATGGGACGCAGCGCGGTTGATATCAGTTTGTGGGTAAACAACGAAGAGCGTGAATACTGGCTCAACCGGATTAAGGCGAATAACCACACTATGCGAGGGGAAGGAATTCGCTTCCGCATGAAAAACGGAGATATACGCACCTTTATTTTCTCAACCGAGATGATCAATATGGGCGGCGCCCCCCATATGCTCTGGTCTGTTAAGGACATTACCGAGCGCAAAGCTATGGAGGAAGCCCTGCGTATTTCTGAGGATAAATTCTCCCGGGCATTTAATATCAGCCCCATCCCCATGTTGATCACCAATCTGGCCGAGGGCCGTTTTGTAGCGGTAAATGAGGCTTTATGCCGGGTGGTCGGTTATGCCCCGGAAGAGATATTGAATCAAACCTCCTTTGAAGTTGGCATCTGGGACAGCAAAGCCTCCCGCAAACCGCTGGAGGATAGAATATCCAATAAACGGCCGGTTCGGGGAATGGATTTCATATTTCGCAAAAAGGACGGTGAAGAGCGGTTAGGCCTGCTTTCCGCAGAAGCAATAGAAATAGACGGTGAAGTCTGTATTTTGAGCACGGTTCAAGATATAACCGAACGGCGCAAAGCGGAACGGGAAATTCGCTATTTGAGCATCCATGATCCCCTGACCTGTCTGTACAACCGGGCCTATTTTGAAGAACAGCTCAAAACTTTAGACAACAAACAGCTCCCGATAAGCATTATTATCGCGGACATCAATGGACTCAAAATGGTGAACGACGCCCTGGGCCACGAACAGGGGGACCTCTTACTGAAATCGGTGGCCGGAATCCTGGCTAAATCATGCCGTCCCATAGATATAGTAGCCCGCTGGGGCGGTGATGAGTTCATCATTCTTTTGACCCACTGCAGCAATGAAGCCGCCTGTCTTATTATGGAGCAGGTCAAGGCAGCCTGCAATTCTCATCACAACCTGCCGGCGGAAACCAGCGTCTCACTGGGCATGGCCACCATGAACCATGAATCGCAGGATATTCAAGACATAATCATAGAGGCTGAAGACAAAATGTTTCGAAGAAAGCTACTGGAAAACAAGAGCGCCCGCAGCGCCTTCATCATCTCCCTGGAGAAAACCCTATGGACCCGAAGCCATGAGACCCGGGAACACTGTCAGCGCCTGGAGGACATGGCTCTTGCTATCGGGCGGGGCATCAATCTGCCCAACACTGAGCTGGACAATCTGAAGCTGCTGGCCTCCCTGCACGACATCGGAAAAATCGCTGTTCCCAACAATATCCTGGAAAAACCCGGGAAATTAAGCCAGGAAGAATGGGAAACCATCCGTAAACATCCGGAAATCGGCTACCGCATAGCCGTTAGTTCACCGGAAATGGCCCCGATTGCCGAGGCTATTCTTCACCATCACGAGCGCTGGGACGGCAGGGGTTACCCCCTCGGTTTTAAGGGAGAAGAGATTCCCCTCTTGTCCCGTATTATAGCCATTGCCGATGCCTACGATGTAATGGTCAACGGCCGCCCCTACCAGACTCCTACTAACCCTCAAAAAGCCTGGGAGGAGATCGAACGCTGCGCCGGAACTCAATTTGATCCGATACTGGTGGCCGAGGCATTAAAACTTTTTGTCCCAACCGCTGGTCAAGTATAAGTATATCCCCTTCTTCTTTTGAGGAGCATCAAGAGGCATACTCGCGGTCAGACATCCTGGCTCCTAAAAATAATTATTGAAAGAGCCAATCCCAGAACCAAAGAAAATCCTGCAATAGCAGCAATCCAGGTGTCGTCTTTTACCAGGGGTACGCTGCCCCACCATCCCGCTAATAGAAAGAGAATCGGTAGAACTGCTCTGAAAGCCGCTCTGCTTATCGATTTTTCCATCATCAGTCTCCCCTTTCTTTCGCCTCATTTATTATTAATACACAAATCAGGACTTAAACCTGACACGGTATGATGTCATTAGGTCCGCTTCCTTTTTTCCAGTGTTGACTTTTGAAAAATCGGCATATATACTGTATATATTGGATATGTACAGTATATATGCAATATACTCTTAACGGGGGTTTGAATATTTGCGCATTATTCTTTCCAACGCATCACCTGATCCCATATATGAACAGATTAGGCAGCAGATTCAGGGCCATATCTTAAAGGGAGAGCTGCAGGCCGGAG
>JBDKUE010000025.1:0-21080 GCA_039679855.1 Syntrophomonas sp. | reverse complement strand
TCTCCAGGTCCTTAAAAGATTCGGTGCGGGGCACCACCCCGGAAGCAACGGGGAGAGAATTGGGCTGGGCCTCCGGGCGGGGAAATCGCATTGATATCTCCATAGTCACCACTCCAAGTTAATGTGTTTTAATGTATGCACAATAAACTGAAGTAGTGACACTGGTACTCTGTTACAATCGAAACCTTTCCTTTTGTTGTGCGTGCTTGCGTATCTTAAATCTCGTTTCAATTGGTGGGTAACGAAAAAGTGGCCAAAGAGTAAGAGATTATTAAAGGAGTAATTACACTTAATAAAATCGCAAGAAGAGACGCCCATGCAAAGAAAATGCCAAAAGAAACGAGTAAATTTAAAATGGCTCCATATATGATATTAACAGCACTCACCGAAAATCCCAATGTTAGATAATAGAATAATTTAATTTTGGTTTTGCGAAAATGAACAATTGACATTGCAATGATGAATACTATTGCAATGCACTGTACTAAACCAACGCTAAACTGGTATAGCTGAATGTGAAACGGCTGAAAATTGATGTAATTTTGAAACAGCGAAGCTAAAAGCAGAACAGTTATAAATGATAAAATCAATTTGTCTTTGGGGAAAAGATCTTTTAACAAATTCATTTCTTTCCTCCTTTATAAGCCCATTGATCCTGCCAAGAAGCAGGACCAATGGGCTTAGATAAATTATTTAATGTCTACGGGTATTCTTATTTCATAATCACCTGAGTTCACTAGTTTGGCTAGATGATTTTCCCAAGCTAAGATTTCCTTGTCGTGACGGATTTTTTCTTTGACTGCACTAATTACGTCTTTGTCCTCCTTGAAACCGATACCGTTATTATCCAGGTACTTATTTACTTCTTCATCGGTAGTATCAGGAACATTATTATAAACCGAAATCCTTATTTTCCCTTTTGTAAGTAATAACTGGGTCGCGTTAATTACTTTGGGATCTTTTAGATATTCACTCACTGAACTGCAGCCAAAACTTGATGCATTTTGTTCATACTGCTTTTTATCTTCATCACTCAATGACTCTATTAACTTTGCCTGATCGTCTAAAAAACGTACGGCTTCTTCTTCGGAAACAAAAATCCCGTTTGATTTTGCTTCTTGTAATATTAATTCTTCGCTTATTATCTCCCGAAGAGCAGCAGTTTCAATATTTGCATGGGGATATTTGTCTCCCATAGTGTTAGCCTTAATTTTTTCGATTTCGATTTGTTTCTCTAGGTGTTCACTAGTAATTTCAACTGAACCAACAGAAGCAACTATTTCTGGATATTTTACATTTCCCAGTACTGCTGTCGTAGAAGAGATAATTAGGATTGAGAGACAAAAAACAACTATTGATATTCTCCGCATACTTGCACCTCATTTCTATTTTTTAATTAATCTCATTTACTGTGTCCAACTAATGTATTTAGTTATTGTAAGTTGTAGACTATTGGGAGAATATAGTTCGACATATCCTTTTACAGACGGGTTATTAAGAGAAAGGGCTGGTCCACAAGTACCTTCCTGCCAAATCCAACCTGGAGAGTGTAGAACCCAGCTTCTTGGGGTATCAATATCGAAAGTAAAATTATTGGCATATATACAATATGGAGTTATTGATGCGATTTCTAATGCTTCTGAGATCTGCGAATAATTAGTAACCATACCGCTTAGCCAAAGAACATTTAATGTAGCAGTACCCCCTTGCGTTCCATTCCAATCTTCCTGAAACGTACCGGAACCTTTAGCAACAACAGGAATAGGGACATAACCAACACCAGGGATATACTGGTAAACGGTAAAAGTGTAGTTTGAATTTGAAAAACCGGAAGTTTTTGACCAAGTTGTTGCTGATGCAAATGCAGGTAAAGACATCATGATGATTAGAGCTAATGAGACAGCTATTAATGCCGTTCTATTTCTAACTTTCCATTGCATACTTTTGCCTCCATTCGTAAATTTTATTTGACAGAAACTTTAATAAAATATACAAATTAAGTATTAGTGGTCTTGGCAAGGCTTTGATGGGTTCCAGGGGCTCAATTCTGTTCCATTATCGCCTACCTGGCCACTATTATTTTCTTGAGGTGGATCCCTGGGTTTTCTTAAAGTGCAAACCATCGTTTCACCTCCTTCAATCCAGCAAATAGCTTTCGCAAAGGAATTATATCACAATAAAAACATGAAATAACTTCGGCGTCATGAGCTGTTGCGTTAGTGACATGAACTACCGAGATATGGAGATGAAGTGTGGATTTTGGGACATGAACGATTTAGAATGATATTTAGTGTATCGTGGCGAATAGGCGGCGGGTATGATTTAATATATCGATAGGAATTTCCCGTACGTATATTGTGTTTGAGAAAACGACAATCCTTTATATATTTCTATATACCGTATCGGCTAGCCTAAAAAATCCAAAAGCTGACGGAATTGCCTGACCGGGATTTGATGTATTTAATGGCCCTATCTTAGGTGTGACCACCTATGTTAATTTACGGTTAGAGAGCCAACTCAGTTGGCAATAAATAAAGATAAAGGGCCGGCAAAAAGTAAAGAATAAAAGAGAAAGCCATCTCTTAGCAGTATGATCAAGGAGATGGCTTCGTCATTGTTTAGCGAGCATAGGGAGTAAACAAGTTTTACGGGCTCAACTCTCCCTATTCGGGATTGGCCAATGGGTGAGAAGGCGCAGAGAATCAACCAGATTCTACGAGGGCACCACAATTAAATGGTTCTTGAGAAGAATGCTAGGGAGCCTGCAGTCAGAAAAGTTATATCCCTTGGGCGAAATACTATGAGGATACTAAAACGTTTTCCAATACTCCGTCAATTATTCTAACATGCCAAAAAAGAAACGAGCTTTATTATTAAGAACAATCTGGTGAGCTGTGGTGCGGATATTTATAAGCGAATTAATCAATCCCATTGTATTTACACCTGAATCCAGCGCCCGGGGGTTAAAAAGTACAGGTAGCTTTCTTTCACCTTGAGCTGCAGGAGGCTCTCCAGTGCCACCCGGTACAGTTCAAGTTGAATGCGGTATCTGTCAGCTGCATCGTTCAATTCTTGAGGGGTAAAGACATGATCTGTTTTGTAGTCAAGCAATACCAGTTCTTCGCCCTCTACAAAGCAGAGATCGATTACTCCCTGTACGAGCAGGTTGTCATCGCAATCTTCACAATTATGGAGTACCAGGCGGGCCGGGCGCTGCAGGTTAAAGGGCAGTTCACGGTATACCCGGTCGGCTTTTAAAACCCGCTGCCCGAGATCACCGGAAAAGAAACGGGCAATTTGTGAGCAATTAATATAGGAAGCTTCCTCCTCGCTCAGCAATTCTCCTTGCACCATTGCATTTAATAAGGATTCGATAGGCATACCTTCCGCCACCTGGTTTAAATCCAGGTGCTGCATTACAAGATGGGTCAGGGTTCCTCTAATCATGCCCGATATGACGGGCGGCTGCTGGTCTCCTTCGTAAAAGAGAGGAATCCGTCGCAATGCAGGTATATCGGGTTCCAACCGACCGGCTGGCCCCGGTTTTTGATTTATTCTCCACAGGTGAGAGGCGGCAATCTTGGAGGGTACGTGGGCCGCCTGTTCATGGGGATAGTTCCAATTCAAGCGCTCCAGGATGACCGGTTCGGTCGAGTCAGGACTTGAATTCGGGGCGGCAGGTCCCGACGGCGGCTCCGGCGGTACCAGGCTGCTGCACAGGGATATGACATCCGCCGAAGAAAATACGCTGATTTTTATTTTCGATCGGTCCGGTAAAAGGCCCTCATTTATATATGAGGCGGGAATAAGCAGACGCAGTGCTTCACCGTCCCGGTGGCGGAGTAAAACTGGCCCCAACCAATCCAAAAAGCATCCTCCCTGGGAAAGGGTGAACGGGTCCAGCGGTCCAGCCCATTTGGCCGCGCAGCGGGGCAGATTATCCAGACTCCCCACCAGGATAAGGCGGTTCTTGGCCCTGGTCATGGCTACATATAATATGCGCATTTCCTCGGCCAGCCCTTCCCGGCTAATCCGGGCGGCTATTACTTGGCGAGCCAGAGTGTCCCGGTAGGTTCGCTTTTCCAGATCAACAAAGCGCGGCCCCAAACCCAGGCGGCGATGGAGCAGGAACGTGGAGGTGCTGTCCTGGCGGTTAAACTGCCTGCCCAGCCCGGGGATGATGACCACTGGAAATTCAAGCCCCTTGCTTTTGTGTATGCTCATTATCCGCACCAGGTTTTCATTTTCACTTAAGGTCCGGGCCACCCCCAGGTCGCCGCTCCCCTGTTCAATTTTATCCAGGTAGCCCAGGAAGTGAAACAGCCCGCTGAAAGAGGTCTGCTGAAACTGGCGGGCGCGATCGATAAGCAGGCGCAGGTTGCCCTGGCGCTGTTCCCCGCCCGGCAGAGCCCCCAGGTAATAGTAATAAGCGGTTTCGTGAATGAGATCCCAGATAAGCTGGTCAACCGCCAGGTAGTTGGCCTTTTCCTGCCATTTTCCCAGGCGGCTAAAAAATTCCGTCAGTTTAGCCCCCAGCCGGTCATCCTGAAGGGCATACTGCATTACCGCTTCATGGTAAGGGATCCCGGGAAAAGATGCTTTTATCAAGGCTAGCTCTTCCATGCTAAAGCCCCCTATGGGTGAGCGCATGACGCTGAGCAGGGGGATATCCTGCCTGCGGTTGTCAATAAGGCGCAGGAGGTTCAATACAACCTGTATTTCTATGGCTTCAAAATAGCCGGTATTCATGTCCGCAAAAGCGGGGATGCCCTGTTCGGTAAGGGTCTGCCACATTACCTGGCCCCAGCTCCGGGTGGCCCGAAGCAGTATTACCATGTCTTTGTATTTCAGGCTTTTAAGCAGGTTGTCACGGCTGTCATAATAAGGCTGCCCTATCAGTTCGCGAATACGCACGGCCACAGCCCGGGCTTCAATCTCAGCCCGCTCCAGTTCCTCCCATTCGTCCGGGGCGTTATTGTCAAGTTGTTTTTCCAGGATGAGCGCTTCCACGGCCGCTTCTTCGCCAACTTCCTGAGCTTGATAGTCACCGCCGGGATGCAGAAAGACATCCGTATTGTAGTCCAATTCCCCCAGTGACTCACTCATAATGCAGCGGAAAATGGTGTTGATTGAATCTAAAATGATGGGGGTGCTTCGATAATTAAGGGACAGATCAATCCGGTGATGCCTGTGATTTTCTTGCTTGTTTGCATATTCACGATACTTTTGCAGAAAGAGGGTGGGATCAGCCAGTCTAAACCGGTAGATGCTCTGCTTTACGTCGCCGACCAAAAACAGGTTGTTCTCATCCCATATGCTTTGTATGATTTCCTCCTGCACCAGGTTGCTGTCCTGATATTCATCCACAAAAATATAGCGGTATTTTTGGCGAAGCTCCCCCGCCACTGCCGGGTTCTGAAGGGTTTGCAGGCAGAAGTGTTCGAGATCGTTGAAGTCGAGCAGGTTTTTGGCACGCTTGCGGGCTGAGTACATCGCATCAAAGGAGCGCACCAGGGTATACAGGTACTCCATGTAAGGATGCAGTTTATTCAAGTCCGTATGCCAGTCGCTTATAGAGCGGTTTTCATCGGCTTTTTTCAATTTCACCAGGTGGTTTTTGCCCTGGTCGCGCAAGGCTTTGACCTGTTCTCGAGTGGCTGGATCGGCATCCTTGCCCGCTCTTCCAAGACGGGGGATCACTATGCTGTTCAAAGCCAGGAAAAAAGCGGGCAGGCCTCTTTCCATGGCCTCCTCCAGGCAGGACAAATTGGCTAAATCCATTTCCAGGGTGGCCTGATAGCCTTTTAGAGCCCCATCCCCTTCCGCCAACCCGAGGGCGGCTGTTAAGAGGCTGCGAATACCGCTTAATGGTTCTTTTAGCTGCCGACTCAGTTCCCGCATCCAGTTCCCGGTTAAAAAATCCTCAAAACTTGAAGCAAAGGCCCCAACCTGTTCTCCCAGCCATTCCCAGGGCCGGGGAAGGCTGTGGATAAAACTGTGTAGTTTCTTAATTACATCGGCCAGGCCTTGATCATTTTTGTTGGAGGAAAACATTTCGACCAGGGCATGGAACAGAGGGTGGGCGGCCTGGTATTCCTTTTCCAGCAATTCCTCGAGCGTTTCATCTTTTATCAACCGGGCCTCATTTTCGTCGCTGACCCGAAAATGGGGATCCAGTTCCAGCACGTGGAAGTAACGCCTTAAAACATCTCCACAAAAGGCGTGAATAGTGCTGATTGATGCGCTCCCCAAAAGATGCAGCTGGCGGCGCAGGTGTTCCTGGCTGCCCTGACCGCTGGCAATCCTGCCCAGCAAAGCATCACTGATGCGCTCCCTCATTTCAGCCGCGGCGGCCTGGGTAAAGGTGACTACCAGAAGCTTGTCCAAATCCACCAGGTCTTCGCTCAATATCTGAATGATACGCTCAACCAGAACAGCAGTTTTTCCAGAACCCGCCCCGGCCGATACCAGGAGGTTGCGCCCCCTATCGTTTATGGCTTCATGCTGTCCCCTGTTCCATTCCCTCATAAAGGCTCTCCCTCGTTCAAAATCTTTTCCAGGGCCTCTTCCCTGCTCAGGGGAGCGAGTACCTTATAGCGGTTGCCGGGAAGCCGCCGGTCGAACTGGCAGACCGACTGGTACTGGCATATCTGACAGGCCGTGCGATTCCCGCTTTTAACCGGCGCAATATCTATTATCCCGTTTTTTAATTCCCGTCCAATGTTTTGCATAAGCCGGTCCAGGTAATTAAAGAGACCTTTAAAGCTTTCCCGGTCCAGGGTTGATGACAGGCGCGAGACAGTGGCGTCTTTGTTCAGATTGACCGGCAGGTAGCCGGGGCTTGACTCCAGCTCTTTGTCCATATTGTGGAGTAGTTCCACGTCCTCCAACACCATTCCCCGAAAGCGCATTTCCCGGGTCATGAGATTCCCCAGTTCAACATGGTCATCATCCGCTTTTAAAAGGGGATCGTCTATAGGGACGTACAAGACTCCGGCAGCTTGAACAGGATGCCGGGTATTCAGACCACCGCCGTCCAGTAGGGCCTTCAAATACACCAGCAGCTGCAGGCTCAAGCCATGATAAACATCAGAAAGATTCAGATCCTTGCGCCCGCTTTTATAATCAATAATCCGTATAAATGATTCCTTATCGTTCTCAAAAAGGTCGATTCGATCGACACGGCCTTCGATGTACATATTTTCACCATCATCGAGGTTTACGGTGAGGGGCGGCAGCGAACTGCCGCGGCCGAACCGGATCTCATAGCCGCCGGGCTGAAAGTTGCTCCGTAGCAGTTCGCTGGAGAGGGTCTGAATGGTTTTGAGGCCCACCCGGCCCAGGCGCTGCGCCAGGTAGTGGTTGCGGAAGCTGCTTTCCAAAATGCCTTCTCCAAAATCCGGGACTATTTCATGTAAAATCTCGTCAACCAGCCGGCCGGTAATGTCCTGGTTCAAGTCAGGCCATCCCAGATTGTATTTGCTCAAGCGAACCGAGAACTCATACAAGAGCCGATGGTAAAAATCTCCCAGGTCAGGTGCTTCAACGGAGTACATCTTGCGTTCCCGGGCCTGTAAACCGTAGTTCAGAAAATGGGAAAAGGGGCAGAGGACGAAACGCTCCAGGCGCGATACGCTGGTATAGAGGGGAGTGTGCAATATCTGCCCGGCAATTTCGGATGGCAGGGCCTGGTCCTGGGTTTGATAATAAAGCCCCCTATTAACCATGGCCAGCCTGGCTGTCCACTCGGGACTAGCCTTATACCACCGGTAAACTGCCTGCCATTCGCCGGGAAAGCCAGAATTGTCATAATTATCCCGCAGGACTTTAACTAGATATTTGAAAGTGCCCCCCGGAGTGCTGGTCAGCTCAGGGGCTTTATCTTCTTCTTTCCCTAAATCGCTTACCATGGCCAGTTGGGGGAATAGGCGCTGCATCTGCCTGAGCAAAAGTGAAGGTCGTAAAGCCCGCCCTTCGATGTCCGCCACCGGCCAGCTCAGAAATAGCCGGTCGCGAGGCTGGCTCAAAGCGTGGTAAATGAGGAAATTCTCTTCACTGATGCGGCTGGAGGCGTTCCAGCCCAGTTCAACTCCTTGCTGAGACAGCTTACCACGTTCATCGTTGTTTAACAGGCTGGAAGGATTCGCATAGGCCGGCAAAACGCCGTCATTGGCCCCCACTACAAACAAGACCCTCAGTTTTTGGCTTTTACTGCGGGCCACGCTGCCCACCAACACTTGGTCGACGGTGGGCGGAATAATGGCCAGTTCATAGGAACTGAGGCCGGTTTCCAACAGCTGACGAAACTCGGATAGACTAATATCAAGATCCCCGGTGAGGACTGCCAGTTGCTCCAAAATTTGAGACACTATATTCCAGATCTGCGCACTCTCCAGGGCCTGCTCCCAGAGCTCCCGCTGCATCAGCGAATCGATCTGCGCTTCGAGATGCTCTTTAATACCGGCATTATGCATGAAATTGAACAGGCTGGCGATACGGGCGCGGCAGTTGGGTTTAAGATTCCAGTCCGCTTCCAGAGTCTGAAGCGGTCCAATTATTTTCTTGCGCAGACCTTCCACTTGCGCCAGTTCCGGCTCGGCGCCCCTGGTGAAAGGCTTTTTCCAGCGGCGCCCTTTTATGCCCAACCGCAGTACATAGTTTTCCAGGGATTCGCAGTCGGCCCGGTTTAAGCCGGCAAGTCCGGTCTTCAGCCCGGACATGATATCCAGGGGGAGATAACCGCTTTGAATAGTGTCGATCAGGGAGAGAATAAAGCGCACCAGTGGGTTGTTCATTACACTGCGCTTGCTGTCAATAAAGCAGGGTATGCCGTATTCTTCAAATGTCCTTTGGAGCAAGGGCCCATAGGTTTCTATATCCCCGCAGACCACGGCCATATCCCGCCAGCGCAGTCCCCCGTCACGCGCTTGGGCTATAATTTCCCTGGCCAGCTGGTCTATTTCGTCATATATATTGGGACAGGTCAGGATGGATATTGAGTCTATGGACCGGTCCAAAGGATGGGCCGGGAAGGCGTACAGTTCGCTTTCCAGGTGGATCAGTTCAGTGCGGCGCCGGGCCAAATGAGGCTCGGGAAAAAGTGCGGCTACATCTTGATGTAAGGACGACTCTCTGGCAAATTCCTGCAGTCGAGTAAGGGCGCGGCGGGCAGGCTCAAAGAGCTCTGCGTCCCGGGGAGATGCCTGGGGATCCAGGGTCAGGGTTATTGAAATCTCACTGCTCAAAAGCATGAGCTCCTGGATAATGCGTAAAGATAAGGGAGAAAAGGTCACGAAGCTGTCAACCCAGATATAAGCATCCTGAAGAGAAGCTGCCTGGTGCATTCTATCGACCAGGGCCAACAGGTAGTCGTCATTGTCTATATACTGTTTATCCTGAAGAAACCGGGTCAGACCTTGGTAAATGAGGGCGGCGTCATGAAGCTTGTCCCACAAAAGCTGGTCCAGGCTGAAAACCTCCTGCAGCTTGGCCAGGTCCTCAATATCGACCATATTTTGCTTGAATTCTGACATCAGATCGGCGCACTGTTCAATAAATCCCGGCTGCCGCGCGGCCCGGGAATACAAGGCTAGATGAGGGCTCAGTTCTTCAATGACTTTGCGCAGGGCCATTTGCCGGCCCTGTTCGTTTATAAGGACGCTTTTTATTCCCCCGGTTTCCTCAAACACCCTTTCCGCAAGCCGGCTTATGCTCAAGACCTCAAGGTGAATCAGGCCGGGCAGTCGCAAGTATTCGATCAGATCTCTCTCAGCCTGCAGGGTGTACTGCTCGGGAACCAGCAATATCATTTTTCTTTCTGGATTAGAAACCAGACAGCGGGCTATTTCATCAAATATGTAGCGGGTTTTTCCCTTCCCGGCCCTTCCCAGAACAAATCGAACCACTTTTTGTTCTCCCCTGCCACTCAATATTACAGTGCACGATCCCTACCTATGATTATATTGGTTTTTCCGAACAGATGATAGAGCCGCCGGGAGGCCAAAGTAGATGCCCAAAGCGTTTTTAGACTTAACAGGGGAATTTAACAAAAACAGTTGAACCGCCAAGGTTGGACTCAATTTCAATTTGGGCTTTATGCCGGTTGGCGATGCTGTAGCAGACAGCCAGACCCAAGCCGCTGCCGCTGTCCTTGGTTGAGTAAAAGGGCGTTCCGGCTTTGTTCATAGCCTCCAGACTAAAGCCGCATCCCTGATCTTTTATATAAAGGGTGGCCTCCTTAACCCCGGCGCAAGTACCGATGGTAAGAGTGCCACTCGCATTCATGGCTTCCAGGCCATTTCGCGCCAGGTTGAGTAGCATCTGGCGAATCTCGGATTGATCGAGGAGCAGGTCAACATCGGGGCCCAGGTCCAGGATGACCTGTTTGTCGAGCATCAAGGCTTCGGCTTGAATTATAGGTGCGATAGCATTGATAATGCCGTTTAAGCTCTGCCGTTCCAGTTTAACCCGCTTATCCCGGGCCATAGTGAGGAATTCTGAGATAATTCGATTGGCGCGGTCTAATTCTTCCATCATCAACTGGTAATAACTGCGATTTTTCAGGTTGTCTTCTTGCGTGTTGAGGAGCTGCAGAAACCCGCGCACCGCCGTCATCGGGTTGCGCACCTCGTGCCCAATGGAAGCGGCCATTTCCCCGATCAAATTCAAGCGATCGAGCCGGGCCAGATCGGCTTCCATCTGGCGTTCTTTACTCACATCCTTGCTGACCAGCAGGATGCAAATGGCGCCGTTTAAATAGACATACTCCAGAGTGTTAACGCTCTTTATCAACCGGCCGGAACGGTTCAGAACATCGAGCTCGTAATTGAGTATTTTACCCTCTTTCCTCAAACGGGTAATTAGCGATATATAATCGCTCTTGCTCAGCAGGCCCAATCGTATAGGATCACTTCCGACAACTTCTTCCCGGCTCAGCTCCAGGGTGTCCAAAGCCTTTTGATTGACTTCGATTATGGAATACTTCCTGTCATCATAGATAGCCATCATGTCGGGGCTGCTGTGAAACACCTTGAAGAAGCGTTCCTCCGACTGGCGCAGCTGCTCTTCAGCCAGTTTGCGGTCACTGATGTCCCGCATGGATTCAATGGCTCCTACCAGGTTTCCGTCCCCATCATATAAAGGTGAAGCCTTTGCATACACATAAGCGCCGTTTTTTCCTAAAGCGGGGCAGAAGTTTTCGCTTTCGATATTGGCCGGTTGAAAACGAAAGGATAAGTAATTGTTGATATGTTCCTCACTAGGATTCCCGACCAGGTCAATCAAGACCGGACGGGCGAAGCCATAGAAGGGAATGCCGTAGGAGTATTCCCCGTGGCCCAGCATCTCCGCAGCCGGAACCCCAGTCATATCCTCGATAGCTTTGTTCCAGGCAATTACTTTACCCTGCTTGTCTATTACAAAGGTGGCATCAGGCAGAAAATTGATAATATCCATTAGTCTCTGTTCTGATGCCCGGAGGGCCTTTTCATATTGTTTCAAGCGGGCGATGTCATCCTGGCGCAGCGATATTTCTTTTTCAAGATCGAGGTTGAGGGATTGAAGATGAAAGGTCATAGCTACTTTTTCACTCACATTATCAACCATACAGGTTGTCCCATGGGGGTGGGGAAAAGATTTGACTTCCAGCCACTTTTCCAAAGTGGGAGCATAGGCCAGTATCTTACGGGGCTTTTGCGCATCAATACTCTCCGCTATTTTGCTCAGGACTTCGGGCGATGCGGTTGAGAAAATGTCCACAACCGGCTTACCGGTTAGGTAATCTCTTGAGCAACCCGTCATGGCCTCTCCGGCCCGGTTGGTAAAAATTATACGCAGTTCAGAATCGAGTCCAAATATAGGGTCGTAAATCGTATCCAGGATATGATCAGATGTATATTTCCATTGTACCGGTTTAGGCTGGTGCTCCAATTCAGCCGGAACACCTTTATT
Source organism: Syntrophomonas sp. (assembly GCA_039679855.1). Taxonomy (GTDB): domain Bacteria; phylum Bacillota; class Syntrophomonadia; order Syntrophomonadales; family Syntrophomonadaceae; genus UBA5314. The sequence continues at coordinate 9,131 of JBDKUE010000025.1, read as the reverse complement.
GTTAAACGATTGGTTTTCTTTCGGGGGATTTATTAGACCCCGAATATAATCGTCTTCCCCTTGAACATTTTTACTCAACAAATGCCCCTCCCTTGAAAAAGGGAAACCTTCTAATAAATCAATTTAGCATAGAACAATTGTGTAAATTGTCGAAGCATAAATAATGAAATGAAAACATATAAAAAATGAAATGCTGAAGTACCATATATTACAAATGAAATTATGAAGATCGCGCAGAAATAACTTGTTTTAAAATACAATATGATATATATTCGCAATTTTAAGAGAAAAAACGAAGAATTAATTGTCTAATCTTATCAGATAGGAAAATGGATGGCATTATTTTAATAAGAGTATTCGCCCGCCAATAGCCAGAAGAGCAATGCCCAAAAGGTCCAGGTACTGAAACTCATATTTTTTCATGCCGAAGGCTCCCAGGCCGTCGATCAAGACAGCGGTAAGGATCTGGGTCACAATTATGGCGGTGGTGGCATTCCCGACTCCGACCTGGGGGATGGTTTTTACAACACCATAGATTATGAGCACATTTAGTATTCCGCCTAAAAAGGCATACCAGGGAACCTGTGAGAGCTGCTCCAGGTTGAACCAATCGCTGCGGCAAAAGAGCATGATAAGGAGGGCGGTGGCAGTTCCGATAATGTGAACCAAAAGGGTTGAAGACCAGACTCCGACGCTTTTTCCCAAAGCTGCATTAAAAGTCCCTTGCAGGGCCATAGCGGCTCCGGCCAGGGCCGCGATGCCAAGGTATAACCAGTTCATATTGAGGTCTCCTCGTAGTTTTATTAGTAGTGTCCTATCATCGCAACCTTTTTATTCGATTGTTAAAGTCATTCTCATATAAAGGTGGCCAAACCGATAACAACCATGCCCAGGGCCAGACCTTTCCAGGAGGTGGCCGGATCACGCTGGTAAGCCTGGGGCCATAATTGAAAAAGTACTATATAGGACATTATTCCCGATGCAAGGCCCAAAAGGCCGGGAAGCACTCCCGGAAGCAGGCCGATGGTAATTTTGCCCAGGTAGGTCCCCAAAGGCGTGACCAGTGCCACCAGCAGAGTTTGGTACAGGACCTTTAAACGCCTTACCCGCCCTACTAACAAGGGGGCGGCTATAGCCATACCTTCCGGAATATTGTGAAGGGAAATGCCGAGGGCAATAACCATGGCGGTGCGGAACTTCATCTCCGCCCCCAGGGCAATAGCCATTCCCTCAGGTAGATCGTGCAGAGCGATGCCCAGCATGATCATGTAACCCAGACCTTTTAAACCGGAGTCTCTGGAAAAAAGACGTACCATGCCTTTCTGATTGAGGGACATCAATAAGAAGCCGGCTGCCAGTCCACCCAGGGTGCCCCCATAATGGGGATAAGCCAGGGCCGAGGGCAGCATGTCGAACAGTATTACCGCAGTCATTACTCCAGCGGCCAAACCCAGGAAAAGTGCCAGATTACGGTCGGTCCAGGAACGCCGGGCAAACATCAGGAGTGCGCCCAGCAAGGTGCAAAATCCCGCTCCGGTGCTTATCCACAAGAGAGTTGAAAATTGCATTGCTCCTCCCGTGTAGTACTCTACTCCAACTTATATACAGGAATATATGGAGAGTTGACAGTGTACTATAGTTTGTTTTCATTTGTATGACGGGAAGATGGTTTTTAGTTTATAATTCATTTAATCTTTTTAGGGGGTGCCGGATTTGTTTAGCTTTTCCGTTAAAACCAGGGCTCAGCAGGAATTAGTAGACATAACGCCGCAGATTCGCAGTCTGGCTGAAGAGCACGGCGGTCAAAAGAAGCTCTGCGTGGTCTATATACCCCATACCACAGCAGCCGTAACTATCAATGAAAACGCCGATCCGGATGTGAAACGGGATATTATATATGGATTAAACCAGATGGTTCCCGATAATCTTGAATACCGGCACGGGGAAGGCAATTCTCTGGCGCATATCAAGGCTTCCCTGATGGGCTCATCCCAGACTCTCTTAATAGAAAACGGCAAAATAAAGCTGGGCACCTGGCAGGGAGTGTTCCTGGCCGAGTTTGATGGACCGCGCAACCGTTGTGTCATGGTTGCTTTTGTATGATCTTAACGATCTAGACCCGGTGTTGCTTGCGTTACTGCGGCCTGTAATAATTAGATGAGCCGGTAATAAAAACACCTCCCCTGACATAATTTTCATCAAGGAGGTGTTGAAATGAGATTAGCTCTTTCGGTTGAATTGAAAGCGCTTGGGAAAGCAATGCTGCTTTCGCTATTGCTATGTGTTATATCAGCTGCCCTAGTGTACTATACCAGGATCAGTGAAATGATATTCCCTACCCTGGGCCGAATTATCCTGGCCATAACCGCATTTTACGCAGCATGTGCTACGTCCCGGGTTCGCGGCTCCAAGGGATTGCTGCGGGGGGTTAATATGGGTGCCGCGGTGTTTATTCTGGTCTTTATTGCCACCCTGGCCTTGCAGCCGGCAGCGGTGGGCATCAAGACATTTGCCTATTCATTCCTGATCTGTTTGGTAGCCGGAGCCACGGGCGGAATTGTGGGCGTTGGTTTATACAAATAATCCCCCCGGCAAAACTACCGGTGCCAAGGTATGGCCAGCCCGGGATAGACCCGGTCTGCCTGACCGCGAATATCAATAACAACATTCCAACAACGATAAATAGCAGCGCTATTATAAATCGAACGAGAGCCAGCCTGGCCAAAACAATCCGACCTGCCTTTCTGCAGGGAAACCGCATAAAAGAAATGGAGTAGACTGCTACTCCAGATGTTTACCCCCAGATCTTAATGAGAATGTTTCTTAAGAATACAGGAATTCTCACGTAAATTACCCGCACTCCACAGACCCCCTCTGATTGGTTTTGTTTCATTGTATGAAAAGCTGTTAAAAAAAGTGACAGAGTTATTGCCAGGCGTTTTAACGCAGCCAGTCTTTGAGGGCGGGATAGAGTTGGGTATAGGAAAGAGAACGGATGTTGCCGATGGGAATACTGCCGGTAAATGACCGACCGTAGGGTTTGGAGAGCAAGCGGTGATCAAGAACCACAACCGCGCCGTGATCCTGTTCGCTCCGAATAAGGCGGCCCACCCCCTGTTTGAAACGAACTATGGCATCAGGCAGGCTGAAATGATTGAAGCTGTTTTTGCCTTTATAAAGGCAGTCTTTGATGCAGGCGCTGGAGTATGGCTCGTTGGGCGGCCGGAAAGGGAGTCTGACAATAACCAGGCAACGCAGCAGGTCGCCTTTGAGGTCGATGCCCTCCCAAAAGGTGTCCAACCCCATCAGGACTGATTTATCACTGGTTTTAAACTGGCTTATAAGGGTATTAAAATCGCCGTCTTCATTTTGCACCAGGAGCTTGTAGCCTTTTTTCTCCAAGATGGGGCGGATCATTTCTGATAAATCAGCCAACTGCTGTCGGGACGTAAACAAGACCATGGTCGCCCCTCCAGTTGCTTCTGCCGCTGAAAGTACGGCGGCAGCCGCCGAGGCAGTGAAGTCGCGGCTTTCCGGATCAGGCATATCCTCAACTACCATGAGACAGGCCTGTTGTTCATAGGGAAAGGGGGAATCCTCCAGCAGGGTATGCAGCCTTTCCTGGGTTGCTATGGGTTCCAGGCCCAGGCGCTCTATGGGATAGGCAAAGCTCTGCTTCACCGCTATCGTAGCAGAAACCATAAGCACGCTGGCCATCCTGTCAAACAGGCGTTGATACAGGAGTTCGCTCATACCCACCTGAGAAGCTGAGAAGCTTACGGCCTGTTCGTCCTGGTATTCAATCCAGTGCAGATAAGCTTCCTGGCTTAAGTATTCTTCCATAATATTAAAAGCTGCATCACATATACTTTGAAGGCTAGATATGGTATTGACCAGTTCCAGTTCTTCCTCCTGCCCGGACAGGGTGTCGCGCAGCTCTTTTAGAGAACCCAGTAAAAGCTGGGCCTGATCCTGCCAATCACGATAGGCGGAATACACCCCGGTAAATTCGGGAGACTCAAGAATCTGGCTGTCCAGCACCAGGGCATAGTTAGTACGCTTGTCCCGCCCCTTCAAACCTCCCAACTGCTGAAAAAAGCGGTAGGAGAGCTCGCGCAGGCGGTCGCATATATGGGCGGCATCGGTAAGCTCTGGCTCCAGTTCTGGAAATACGTTTTTAATGCGGGGCAGAAGCGAATCACGCTTTGCCGCAGCACCGCTTAAAAAGCCGATTAAATCCATGATATCGTACCAGTTAAAAACGGTGGAACATTTGTCAAAAGCCTCCCGATCAAAGTTGTGAGCTTCATCTATTACCAGGCACTTGTATTCGGGCAGAATCTGATTATCGATCATCAAATCAGACAGGAGCAAAGCGTGATTGGCGACAATGATATCAGCCTGTTCCAGACTCTTTAGCATTTTTAACCGGAAGCATTTCTCCCTGAATGAACATCTTTCTCGCAGGCATAAACGCCTTTGAGCGTTGACCAGGTCCCAATGCTGGATAAGGCGGCTGTTAAGGTTTAATTCTTTGCGATCTCCGCTCCCGGTGCTCTCCGCCCAGTTTAAGATGGCGGTTATAAACTCGCTTTCCTCCTGACTCAGAGTTCGCCGGCCGCTCAATATGCCGATGTACCTGTTCCAACAGAGCAGGTTTTCCCTTCCCTTGGCCTGGGCCCAGGCAAAATTGAAAGGCAGTATTTTTTGCAAAGCAGGAATGTCTTTTTCTGCCACCTGCTCCTGCAGGGCTTTGGTGCGGGTGGCTACAACTACCTTTTCACCGGAATAATTGGCCCATAATAGAGCTGGAATCAAATAGGCATAGGTCTTGCCGACACCAGTGCCAACTTCGGCCAGGAGGAACTCTTGATTGGCAAAGGCATCTATGGCCGCTTCGGCCATGCGAAGCTGCTGCTCCCTCATGCTATATCCCTCAATAACACTGGCCAGGCCATCTGAAGAGCGAAAATACTCCAGAATATTTTTAGTATGGTAGTCCTCTATGCGCATATGTTACCCTGCCTAAAACAATATACAGGCAGCCATGGAGGCTGCCTCAGGTGGTTTGCTGGCTTTTTAGGCCTGAATGAGTTTGGGGACGGTTCTTGAACTCATTTTGCCAAAAAATAAGTTCAAGAACCGTCCCCAAACTCATTAATTGATGGTAAGCTTTTGCACCAGATTGCGCCCGTTCTCTTTTTCCACATGATAAAGGCCGTCATAATGAAGCTGCTCGTTGGTAAATATCCGGTCCAAATCCGCTTGATCCTCCAGGCGGAATTTTATGGATAATCCACAACTGGCCGATATCTCACGCAAAGTGGGGATAAGAATAAACCTGGCCTGGCTCTTTTTGAGAACCTTTTCGGCCTTTAGCGCGTGGGAGGTTGTGTCAAAGGTATAAAGTCCATAGCTTGTAAGTCTAGTAATATCGCTGTTCATTGAAGTCCACCTATTTGCGCAGCCTGGGTGAATCCAGGGCTGGTCTTTACCCGTGAGGTCTGATTTTAATATGGGTACTATTATATCATGCTAAAATGGCTGCATCACGTTCTTGTTTATGCTTTTTCTGTAATTGAGGATATATTTTGACCGAAAAAGACAAAAATTAAAGCCAAAGGGGGTGAAATAATGAATCGTAAATCCTGTCAGGCGATTTTGGTAGCTCTATCTATTATTTTGTTACTGGGAGGAGTTTTCTATGGCCGTTACCGCCAGCAGCGCAATCTTCCACAGAAACCGCTCCCCTCTCAACCGGAAATAACGCCCCAACCGGAGTGGTATATTCAATTTGCCGTTAAAAATCAAAAGATAACCGCCTATACTGAAAGCAGTATGGCACGCCGGGCGAGCAGCGGCCAACACTATTCTCAAGACGGAATTGCCGTGCATCCCATCTATCCCGGAGTCGATCCCAGAATACCATTAATACCTTTTGATACTATAGTCTGGTTGAATGAGCCCATTGAAATCCATGGCCAGACCTATGACAGCTTCCGGGTAATTGACACCGGTGACATATACTACGGACTCTGGGGAAATAAGCCGTACTGGTTTGATATATACTATGGCACCGCCAATTATTATAACAATAAAGGGGCGCGAGAATTCGGAGTCAAAGAGCGCGATTACAACTGGGTGGAAAAATGGCGCTAGCGCCCAAAACGCCTTAAATATGACTCGATATATTCCTTTACCCGGGCTGCTGGAGAATATACGTCGAAGTGTCCTTCACATAATATGTCGGCTTCCAGGGAAATCAGTTTTTCCATGGAATTCTTCCAGGCTTTTAAATCGGAACCCCAGTTTTTGTCAAAGGGACCGTGGATATCCTGACCAAACAGGACCCTTTGCTCATCTACGTCCAGGAACAATGAAATACTTCCCCTGGTATGCCCGGGGGTGTGCAGGCACTGAAGAGTCAACCCTCCCAACGGCAGGGCCTGTTCGGCATCAATGACCAGATCTACTTTAACCGGTCTATAGCTCACTCCGTACCAATCTGCCGCAGTCAATTCCGGGCGGCCTTCCTCTATAGCCGGAAGTTCCAGGCGGTGGGCCACTACTTGAGCCTGGGGCATTGCCTGTCGCATTTCCGGCAGTCCGCCAATGTGATCAATATGGCCGTGAGTGGCAATCAAGTATTTTATAGATTCAATTACAAATCCTGCACTCTTAATATTGTCAAATATCTGATTCGCACTGGCCCCGGCTCCCATATCTATCAGGGCGCATTGCCCCTGGTCCTCAACCAGGAACACTAGGCAGTCGTCTCCCCTGGAAAACCGTCCGCCCCCTACCTGATAGACTCCGGTGCAGATCTTTTGAAATTTACCCATCACCATACCTCCAGTTTACGGTTTGTGGTAACACCTGGCGCAACGTGCTTCGTAGCGCTCCCTATCACCAATTAAAATCAGATTGCCTTTTTCCCAGTTGGCATCACCTTTAAGCCAGGTATACGGAGCGTCCTCGCCGCACTTGCAGACCGCGGTAAGCTTGTGAACCGTATCGGCTATTGCCATCAACTGCCCCATGGAACCAAAGGGCTGACGCCGGGCGTCCATGTCCAGACCGCATATAATAAGTATCTTGCCCTGGTCTTTTAAAGACTGGCAGTAATCCACCACCCAGGGGGGGAAAAACTGCCCTTCATCAATAGCCACCACGTCCGCATCAGTGCCAACCGGTTTGTACAGGGTCAATACTTCAATAGCGTACTCCTGCCTGGCTGAAGCTATACGAACGTATTGGTTGGTGCGCTCGTCAATACCCGGTTTAAACAGGACCACCTTGCGGCCGGCCAGTGAGTACCTTTCCAAACGGCGCATAAGCTCGGTCGTTTTACCGGAAAACATCGGACCGCTGATTAGCTCAATCCTTCCCATAATTTCCCCCTTAACTGCTTGCACAAAGCACCACCCGTACCATCTCCCGAACGCGTTTGAATTTACCTGCTTATTTCTCCAGGAAGCGCAAATTTTCCTTTCTTGCATAACTTTACTACCAGGCCGGTTTTTAAAGATGAAGTTACAGTGGATTATCAAGAAAAATGTCCTAAATAGTACCAAAAGAGCATTTCTGGTATACTATGGTTAATTGGGTTTATCTATGGAGTTTCATAATCTCAAATTGGGAGTGAAGACTTTGTCATCCAATTTTTTTACCAAAGGACAGGATATCAGGATTGAGCTTTTATCCAATCAAAACAAAGACAAAAGCTTGGGTACAATAAGCGGAACGGTAGGCCGTACCTATTTCAACAGTTTCCTGATTAAAATACCCGGCCCCGATAAAAAATTTCCACCCTTTAAAGTGGAAAGCCCGGTCAATATTTTTCTCGGACGCAACGGCAGCCTCTATACCAGCTCTTCTAAAGTTGTGGACATGGAATTGGGACCTTACTCTTGGATGCAGTTGGCCTTGCCCGATAAATTGCGTCGTATTGAGATGAGGCATTGGGTAAGAATCAAAGCCAATCTCAATTTACGCTATCGTCTGGCCCGTTACAACTGGCCTTATTATGAAGCCAGCACGCTCGATATAAGCGGAGGTGGACTGCTTTTTACAGCGCCCCATATAGTTGATGAAAAACTGGAGTTGGAACTCGGCATTCATATGCCCGATCAGCGCCTGGTGGATAGTATTGTGGAGGTTAAGCGCTGTGAAGGTTATTCCACCCGTTGGGGAAATCGCTATAAAATAGGCTGCTCCTTTAAGGAGATCGGAAATGGGCCGAGAGAATCATTGATTAAATATGTTTTTAATAAGCAAAGGGATATGTTGAAAAGAGGCCATATTTAGTTATTTATACCGGATGTCTTGAACCACCTGTGTACTTTATACCGGGTGGTTTTTTTTCAAAGAATGCTTTCTAAAGCCCGGCTAATCCGCTTATAATAGATTAGTATATTACAATCGGGTTTTTAGGAGGTAATCATGCCCAATACGACATTAAAGAGTTCAGTTATCCGCGACCTGCAGCTGGCACCATCCGGACACCACAAACTGGAATGGGTGTGCAAATACATGCCGGTCATGAATATCCTCAAAGAAGAATTTGAAGCCTCCCGACCCTTTGCCGGGTTGACCATTGCCTGCTGCCTGCACCTGGAAGCCAAAACCGGATACCTCTTGCAGACCCTGCAGGCCGGAGGAGCGCGGGTGATTGCCTGCGCCAGCAATCCCCTTTCCACTCAGGATGATGTGGTGGCAGCCCTGGTTGATTCAGGTATTACCGTTTTTGCCATTCACGGTGAAAGCGCTGAAGAGTACCAGCGTTTCCTGGAAATGACTCTGGACTGCGAACCTGATGCCATAATAGACGATGGGGCCGATATGGTCAGCCTGCTGGTCAAAGAACGTCCCGAGCAGGCCTCTAAAATTATGGGTGGCTGCGAAGAGACTACTACCGGAATCATCAGGCTGCGCTCCATGGACCGGGAACAGGTGCTTCCCTTTCCGATGATGGCCGTCAATGACGCCTATATGAAATACCTGTTTGACAATAGATATGGAACCGGGCAATCGGTTTGGGACGGTATAAACCGGACTACCAACCTGGTGGTGGCCGGGAAAACAGTCGTAGTGGCCGGATATGGTTGGTGCGGCAAAGGCGTATCCATGCG
>JBDKUE010000036.1:0-3225 GCA_039679855.1 Syntrophomonas sp. | reverse complement strand
AAGAATATAGTCAAAATATATAGAATGAATGTCCTAAATGTTGGATCATTCCAAATAATTATATAAAATAGATATAAATAAGTATAATTAGCTGTTTTTGTATTTTTCCGATTACATTAGATATATTAGGAGTGAATACATAGTGAGCGAAAAAAACAAGAAGTACCAGAAGCCGGTATTAAATGGACTCGGTGACCGAAAAGGCAAGCTGTCGGATAAGGAACTGGCTCAGGTTACAGGTGGGGGATGTCAAAGCGGGACATCCGCACACAGTGCATGTTCTTCCGGTACTCAGGTGGTCCCGTGTATTGGTGGAGGATTTGTAAGAATTGCAGACATACCGCCATGCTGGGAAGGAAGTGGCAATATCTTTGAGTGCTTTAGCGGTTCGGGAGCATGCAGTGGATATAAACCCAACGGTGGTGGAGTGATTCGACCTCCCTTATAGACTGACAAGATTGATGTGGCTGTGATAGATTTTTCATCAGAAAAGTTTAACAGGCTTTCCGAAAAGATTTAAAGCCTGGCAAAAGTAACAATGGAGGTACTTAGATGACCATTTCAAATAAACCCGAGCTGAAAAAATCGCTCGTCATCCGCGAAGAATTTGACGACTATGCCATTTTGTTCGATCCGGACACCAGCCTGGCCTGCGCTATTAATCCCGTCAGTGTATTCATCTGCCGTCAGCTTAATGGTCAGCGGACCGTGGATGAAATTGTGGATGGGATCAGGCAGACATTTACCGAGGTGCCCGATGAACTGAAAGAGGATGTGCAATCATTTCTTGATGATCTGGCCGACCGCCAGATGCTGCAATAGATGGAGGAACGGTTTTGAGTGTAATGAAGACCCCGCGTTCAGTGGATATCGCCATTACCAGCCGGTGCAATCTGCGCTGCCAGTATTGTTTCCATTTTTCCGGGCCGGGCGATACCGATAAAGAGCTGCCAACCGCTGATTGGCTGGCATTTATTCAAGAACTTGGTGAATGCGCGGTAATGAACGTAACCCTGGAGGGTGGAGAACCATTCTGCCGTGCGGATCTTCCGGAAATCATCGCCGGAATAGTGCAAAACCGGATGCGTTATTCCCTATTAAGCAACGGGACTCTGATCACTGATGATGTAGCCCGCTACATAGCTTCCACCAACCGCTGTGACAGCGTTCAGATATCTATTGACGGCTCTAAAGCGGAAATTCACGACTCCTGCCGCGGAGAAGGGAATTTTGACAAAGCGGTAAGGGGAGTAGATATCCTGAAACAACACGGTATTCCGGTACAGGTCAGGCTGACCATTCACAAGCACAATGTGCGCGACCTGGAAGAAGCCGCCCGGTTTCTGTTGGAAGATATAGGGCTTCCGGGTTTTTCAACCAACTCAGCGGGCTACCTGGGTTTGTGCCGCCAGAATTCCGGGTTTGTTCAACTTGACGTATCGGAAAGACTCCTGGCCATGGAAACCCTGCTGCGGCTGAACGAGAAATATCGGGGCCGTATAAGCGCAACGGCCGGGCCACTGGCCGAAGCCCGGCATTGGCGGGAAATAGAGGAAGCCCGCCAGGTGGGAGAACAGACTTCTGCGAGAGTCGGGCACCTCACCGGGTGCGGCGGAATGTGGGATAAAATTGCCGTCCGCGCCGATGGGATTATAGTACCCTGCATAATGCTGAGCCACATTGAACTGGGACGGATCAACCGGGACAGCCTGCGTGAAGTCTGGCTGGAACATGATGAAATGAAAAAGCTTCGGACGCGTCATACCATTCCCCTTGACAATTTTCCCTATTGTCAGGACTGTGCTTATAAAGCACACTGCACCGGGAATTGTCCCGGTACTTCGTACACTCTGGCCGGAGACGCGTATGCTCCCAGCCCTGATGCCTGCCTCAAGAAATACCTGGCTGAGGGTGGGAAACTGCCCGGAGCCCGATAATCATTTAACTAATCACCAGGAGGATCATTGAGTTTGCCTATTAATAATGGAGAATGCACACACAGAATTGGTTCGCTTTATTTCTACCTTACCGAAGGATGCAACTTGAGGTGCCGGCATTGCTGGCTGGCCCCCAAATATGAGCCCGGTGATCTGAAACACCCTTACCTGGACTTTGATCTATTTTGCTCTATTATTAAACAGGCCAGGCCCCTGGGGTTGACGATAGTTAAGCTAACCGGCGGTGAACCGCTCTTGCACCCCCAGATTTCCGAAATGATAGATTACATAAAAACAGAGGGATTGACCCTCGCCATAGAAACCAACGGGGTATTGTGTTCCCGGGAAATTGCCCGACAAGTGGCGGAAACGGAAATGCCCCTTGTTTCGGTTAGTCTGGATGGCGTCAACGCGTCCACCCATGAGTGGATGCGCGGTGTAGAAGGCTGTTTTGAGGCGGCCCTGACCGGAATAAGCAACCTGATCTCGGCCGGTATTCACCCTCAGGTAATCATGAGCATTACGCGCCGAAACCGTGAAGAAATGGAGGACCTGGTAAGGTTGTGCGAATCCCTGGGTGTTGGTTCGGTCAAGTTCAACGTAATAACTCCTACCGCCCGCGGGGAAGCAATGCACCGCACCGGGGAGACCCTCAGTATACATGAACTGGTAAGCACCGGAGAATGGGTGGAGAAAGAGCTTATTCCTTCCAGCAGGATCAGGATTTTCTATGACCATCCCGCGGCTTTTCGGCCCTTGAGCAGAATGTTCGGGGACGAGAACAGCGGCTGCGGAGTCTGCGGTATTTTGGGCATCCTGGGAGTGCTGGGAGATGGCTCGTACGCCTTGTGCGGAATAGGAGCGACCGTGCCCGAGCTGATTTTTGGCAACGCGGCTCATGATCGGCTGGAAGATGTATGGAATAATAATCCCATACTGGGGGATATTCGTGAGGGACTGCCGCACCGTCTGGAGGGTATTTGTGAAAGGTGCATGATGAAGGCCTTTTGCCTGGGCAGCTGCATCGCCCAGAATTATTACACCCATCACAGCCTCTGGAATTCCTTCTGGTATTGCGAAGAAGCCTACCAGGCTGGACTATTCCCGGAATCCCGCCTGCGGCCCGCGGAATAAGGCATTTTTCCAGGGCCATGATCATAAGTTTGCCCGTGAACTGGTGGACGGGGTGATCTATCAGACCATGCCCAAACCGGTGGAAAAGATTCCTGACCAACAGTCATTTGCAGATGCTTATCAGAACTGTGACAAACTATTGAATTCAGGCTTT
>JBDKUE010000220.1:0-6529 GCA_039679855.1 Syntrophomonas sp. | reverse complement strand
TGAAGGAAACGGTAGGCAATGTTTTTTTTGAAATCTACCGACTGGTGGCTAAAAGGGTATGGACCGAAAAAAACCCGTCCCGCCTATATCAGATGTTCCTGAATTATGCCTATATGGATGAAAGGCTCATGAAGCCGGAGCACATCACCGAACTCTATAATGCCTCGCCCCTGGACCAGGAGTTCTTTTCAATTCATACCATGAAAAACTGGATGGAAAAGATCTGCACAGCTGAAAAAGATCCCTCCGTCAACGAATTCGAACAAGACTACTTTGATATCTTCAGAGAAAAGAAAAAACGCGGAGAACTGACGGAAAGCGATAAAACGGCTTATGAGCGCGATACCAACGCCCGGCTGAATCACGAAACAGAAGGATTGCTGAAGATAGGGCAGCGGCTCTGCTACGGAAAAACCAGCGGCTATTTTCCCATTCTCTACAGTGAAATCATACCGGGCGACCTGTCCCGGCTACTGGTAAAGGCTTCAAAGATAAATGAGTGTCTCACCAAAATAACCCGGGTTGATTTTTCCGTGTTTCATCGCGAGACTGTCTACTACAACACCGAAAAGAACATCTCTTCCAGCCTGATAATGAAGCCGGTTGCACCAGATATTATCCTTATACCCGGTTTCGGCACCAAGGGCAGCATGTGGCAGGAATTGACCGGACGGGCCAAAAATTCGCCGGCGCGTTTCTTATGCCCCGTCCTTACCGATGAAAACCTCGATCATTTAATAATAGAAATCGTGGCCAAGTTTCGCTGGCAGCTGGCCAAGACCATGTCCTCCGGAACCATCAACCGGGCTTACGAAAAATCTCTTTACGCCGATTATTCCGATTACATCCAGGCCTACAAAAAAAACCAGCAGCTATCTGAGGAGGCCAAGCGCAAGATAAAAACCCAGATCGATCGCAAACGGAATTTCATTGGCGAAATATTCACCGACGACTATCAGACCTGGATCAATTTTGAATCCCAGGGACTACTGCGCCTCAACAAGGTAGTTCGGGGCATATTGTTCCAGTACTGCCCCTTCGCCAGACCCCTGCGCGAAAAACTGATGAACCACCCCCAGTTCGGTCAGATCATTAGCCAGTTCGAGTTCGGCCACAATAAGAGCCGGCAGCGCCTGCAAAATGTCTATAAGAACTTGACCCTGGACGAGGATTTGAAAGACAACCTGGCTTATTATGAAATGTAACCCATTGCAGGTATTTTAAGGCGGATGATACAACCTATAAATCTGATGATATTGTATTGAAATTAAGCCTTATGACCAAATTGGAGGTAAATTATCAGTAGACATAAACACTCCCTACCTATAATAGTGCAACCCGTCCCATTCTTAACCCCCCATCTAAACTACATTCTCCTTTTGTCTCATTATCTTCATGAGTAACTGTTATATAAAACTTAACTAAATAACGCACCTTGGGAGTAATAAAAAGGCCCCTTACGGGGCCTTTAATTTTAAATTTGGACAAGCCTTCGGTTTGGAGTTGATTATTCCAGGTTGTAAGCCAACTGCGGCCCAAAGGTGCTCAGAGGTATGCTGAACTCCGGTATGCCCCGGGCGTAGGAGGCGATTTCATACTGCTGGAAATAGACCACCAGACATCCGTCTTTGACATAATAATATGCCCCATCGGTAATGCCCTTGAATCCCATATCCGCATCGAAATACTCATCGGGGGTAAGATTAATCTGCCTTTGAATCTCGGCGTTTATCACCGTGCGGTAGTCATAGCCTGATTTGAACAACTCCTTGATGGCCAGATTCTTTCCGGTTTTCAGGTCAATATTATAGGCTGTTCGAGTCGTTCCCCCGTGGACTCCTCCAGTGTACTGGTAGTAGTCAACATAAAAACTGAGTACATCCTTCCCCCTGGTGCAAATCTCGAAATTGGTGTCTGCTCCATAGGGGTTGGCCGTAAAGTTGTTTTCCTGAGCCTCTTTCAGATATTCAGAAAGGCTGGAAGCGACTTCTTTCTTGAAATCCAAAATCTCCTTCTCCAGCATAGCGTTTAAGGCCGTCTGCACATCCTGTTTTTCAAAGCCGCCGAACACCGGAATCTTCAGATCGGATTTCATATAATCCGATTCTTCCTTGACTTCTTTGGTGGTAACCGTAATGACCGGCTGAACCGTCTCGCCTTCCCCTACCGTCACCTTAAGCGTAAAAGTTTTGACCGGCTGCACCGATTCCCAGGGGCGGGCATAGACCAGCTTTATTTCCGTAGTGCCATTCTTCAGGGCTTTAAAGGTCCAGTAATCGGTTCCGCCCACTCCGGTCATTCCTTCCGGAGCGCTGTCCGACTTATAATCATGGTTGACCATTGAAACAATGCTTTTATCCATGGCATCGCTCAGGGTCCACTCGAAACCGGTGGTCGGGTTGCTGGCCAGGGAGAGAACAAAGCTCTTGCCCACTGTGGTCTTGTATTCCTTCCCATCAAAGCTGGCATCGACATCGCTGCTCGGTTTCTGGCTCTCCTGGTTTTTGAGGACTTCCTTGATATTGCACAGGATCTGGGCCAGCTCCGCCCGGCTCATGGAATCATTGGGTCGAAACATCTGGCCCTGGCCTTTCATGATCCCGGTGTTGTTTACAAAAGCTATAGCCTGCAGCTGCTCGTTGGACAGGGTTCCTGTATCCTCGAACACGGGCATCATCATGATCATGGGTACGCTTATACCCTTGGCTGCAAAGCTTTTCTGAATAGCTGAAGCCATATCTATGCGGCTGATAGCCTGGTCGGGATAAAATGACCCGTTGGGAAAGATCTGATTTATGCCGCACATAACCAGGGATCCCGCAAACCAGTCACCCATGCTCACGTCAGTGTAGTAGTCGGTCGCCAGGGGCTGCTTGACAAACTGCTTATCACCCCAATCCAGGCCGAACAGGTTTACCAGTACCGTCGCCGCCTGGGCCCGGCTTACCGTCATGTCGGGGGCAAAAACACCCTCAGCGATGCCCTGCATGAGACCCCACCCGGCTACCTGATTAATTGCCGGGGCAGCCCAGTGTCCTTCAACATCTCCAAAAGACGCCGCCAGGCCCATCCCCGGAAAAGTCAGCAGGAGGATCCCCGACATCATGCAGGCCCATACTTTTTTCTTCATCAACCTTTCCCCCAATTCATTAGTAATCTCTTATTAAAAATACGCTGGACAAAACCCTAACTTTCATTTTACCAGTTCGGGTATCCTGGTAAAAACAGTTTGGTCAAAATTTTCTATCAGGGAAACCTCCAAGACGTCGTGCAGTTTGTTCAACTGTTTGACAACCTGTTCGAGATAGGCGTCGCTCTTAACCAATAAATAAATCTGACTGTTGGTCCCGTCCCCCACCCTTCCGCACAAAATGCCTTCCAGATTGAAGGACCGCCGGGAGAAGAGCCCGGTTATGTGGTACATAACCCCGGGATGGTTTTTCACCGTAAGCTTTATTACCTGACATTCCCGGCTATTCATGCCCTTCACCCCCTATCATTTCATATATAGCCTTACCGGGGGGCACCATGGGATAGACGTTGGCGGCATAATCGACCGGCACGTTGACCAGGCAAGGCCCGGGTTGAGATATAGACTGGTGGAGCAGGAAAATGGACTCTTTTTCATCCTCAAGATTGTAGCCGTGAATGCCGAAATCCCGGGCAATGGCCGCAAAGTCGGGATTGGTCCGGAATTTGGACGCTATATAATTCCGGCCGTAGAAAAGTTCCTGCTGCTGCCTTACCAAACCCAGGTGGCCATTATTAAAGAGAATGATGGTTATGTCGAGCTGCCAATCGGCCAGGGTGGCCAGCTCCTGAATGTTCATAAGCAGAGAACCGTCCCCGCTGAAACAGAGCACCCTTTTGCCGGGGTTGACCAGAGCGGCACCGATGGCGGCCGGCAGGCCGAATCCCATAGTTCCCAGGCTGCCCGAGGTGAGAAGCGTCCGGGGAGCCTTAAAAGGATAGGACTGGGCTACCCACATCTGGTGCTGTCCTACATCGGTGGTTATTATGGCATCCGCATCGGCCAGATTCCCCAACCGCTGAATTATGTTTATGGGATGGAATAGATCGTTTTTACCGGGCATTTGGAATGGGAAGCGCCGTTTTAAACCTGCTATATAATGCTCCCATTCCAGGCGCTGGCGCTGATGAACCCGGGGCAGCAGCCGCTCCAGGATAGCCCGGGCGTCGCCGGTTAATGATACGTTTGACGACTTGATCTTATCGATTTCGGACGGATCTATGTCGACATGAATAACCGAGGCGCCCGGACAGAACTTGTTTATGCTGCCGGTGGCCCTGTCGTCAAAGCGAACCCCCAGGGCAATGAGAAGGTCGGCCTTGTTTACAATGTAATTGGTGTAACGAGAGCCGTGCATGCCCAGCATTCCCAAAAACAACGGATCGTCAGCCGGAAAGCAGCCCAGTCCCATCAGGGTCGAAACCACCGGGATGGAGCTTTTGTAGGCCAATTTTCTTACAATGTGGTGGGCCTGTGAATTGACTATACCTCCCCCTATATAGAGCAGGGGCCTCTGGGAGCGGTTTATCAAGTCGGCGGCTTCCTGAATCCTAATGTCATCCGGTTTACCGGCCCTGGTCTTTTCCCGGAGGCGAGGCCATTGTTCAATTTCTATGGTTTTGACCTGAATGTCTTTGGGAACGTCTATTACCACCGGTCCCGGCCTCCCCGATTCGGCAATCTCGAAGGCCTCCGGCAGGATATCAAGCAGGTCCTCAACCGAACCGACCAGATAGTTGTGCTTGCTGATGGGTACGGTCAGGCCGTACATGTCGACTTCCTGAAAGGCGTCCGAACCGATGAGGTCTGAAGACACCTGTCCGGTAATGGCTATGAGCGGCACCGAATCCATTTTGGCGTCGGCAATGGCGGTGATGAGGTTGGTGGCGCCCGGCCCCGAAGTGGCCAGGCATACCGCCGCCTTCCCGGTCGATCTGGCTATTCCCTGGGCGATGAATCCGGCCCCCTGTTCGTGCCGGGCCAGGACGTGCACAATGGAGCTCTGGGCCAGGGCATTGTAAAGAGGAAGGTTGGCCCCTCCGGGAATGCCGGTTACAATGCCTACACCCTGTTGTTCCAACATCTTGACGATGATTTCAGCCCCGGAATACTTCATAGCAACTCCCCCTTTTTAAAAATTAAAAAACCTTCGCCCCTATAGGACGAAGGTTAAACTCCGTGGTACCACCTAAATTTGTACAAGTACTCTGTTAACCCTAAAAGTTTAGTTTCCGCCGAGAAAAATTTTTGCAGGGCGAGGCGGAGGAATGAGTAATACTGGACGTATTGCGATTGACGACAACGAAACCCTGCGGAAATTTGGCCGGTGGTAACTAGAGTTTTAGGGTTAATAGAGTACTATTAATGTACACGCTCATTAACAGTACGGGCCTTAACGCCGATACCTTTCCCCTGTAACGGTGGGAATCCGTTGAAGTCTACTCTCCTTTTTAAAGGATTTCGGTTCACTGCTCAGAGGCTACCTTCCATATACCCGTCCTGGGGAATTTCCACCGTCATCCCCTCTCTATATTTCGGGAGTATATGTACTCCTCCTCATCATAGCCTTTATGATATTGCATACAATTTTACACTCACCCGGGCCGGCTGTCAATTCCCGGCCCGTCCATCATTTCTTTTATCCCAGTGAAGCGCTGGTGAAAACAACTGAAAAGGTAGTGCCTTGATCCGGCGAGCTCTCAACGGCTATGGGAGCCTGGTGTATTTGGGCTATGGTTTCGGCTATGGCCAGGCCCAGTCCGTACCCGCCCTCCTGCCTGGCCCGGGATTTGTCAACCCGGTAGAAGCGTTCGAAAATATGCTCGATCTGATCCTCCGGAATGATGCCTCCGGTGTTGTTCACCGATAATATCACCTCCCCGGCCTTCTTGGAAAGACGCACCGTAATGGTCCCGTGCTCGTCGGCGTATTTGCAGGCGTTGTCCAGCAGAATTCCCACCAGCTGTTTGAGCCGGCTTTCATCCCCGTTTATATACAGGTCGGGCTCAATTTCACTGTCCAGGGTCTTGTGCTGCTCGTATAAAACCGGTTCAAAGGGAAGGACCGTTCTCCACACCACATCACTTAAATTCACCGGATTTAAAATTATTTTTGATTTAACATCATCGGTTTTGGCTAAAAACAGCAGGTTGTCGACCAGGGCGCTCATGCGGCTGGCTTCGGTTTGGATATATTCGATCCACTTGGCCTGCTCTTCAACGGTCTGCTCTTTATGGGCCAGCACGATGCCGGCGTTGGCCAGTATTACCGTCAGGGGTGTTTTAAGTTCATGCGAGGCGTCGGCCACAAACTGCTTTTGCTGATCCCAGGCCTTTTGCGCCGGGCGCAGGGCCAAATTGGCCAAAAACAGACTGATCAGAAAGAAGACGCTCAAGCTGCCCACCCCCACCAGGACGGAGGTCTTTATCAGGGAGGACAGGGTGGTGATTTCCATGCTGCGATCCACAAAGGCGATCCTTAAACCCCCGGGGCCGCTCT
>JBDKUE010000188.1:0-16073 GCA_039679855.1 Syntrophomonas sp. | reverse complement strand
AATGGACGGTCAAAAGCAGCTGCTGGCTGCCATCCTGGTAAAAGAAAACGGCTCGTTTAAAATTTTGAGCATCAGCAGCTTCTCCGAAGCGATCATGCAGGAGTTTAGCGACGCCAAATTCCAGGTGCTTCAGGAGAATATAAAGGCCGAGTTTGCTCAGGCTGAAAACCCTCAGGGCGCGGCCCACTAGCATACATTGAATCAGCAAACAAAGGAGCGGATAAAACCGCTCCTTTTTATCTTTTTATGTCCTTTAACCGGGTTTTGGCGCTGGATCACGGCTGCTTAAAGACTTTAGCCCCCGGTACTATATCGCTTCCCGGCTCTAAATCACATCCACTGGCAATCACGGCACCCGGCCGGATGAATGAAAGGGCCCCGATATGGCAATCCGAACCCACTATAGCCTGCTCCAAAACGGCGCCTTTATCGACCACAGTACCATCCCAAATTACAGAGTTGTTTATAGAGGTATTGGCTTCCAGGCGGCACCCCCGCCCGATAACCACATTGCCAGAAAAACGTACATTCGGACCCAGTAGGACACCGTCATCGAGAAGCACCAGACCTCCATCTTCAGAATTACTCAGAGTTCCGCGCATCTCAGCTCGAACCTTCTTTTCCAGAATATCTTCATTGGCCTGGCGATAGGTGGCAAGGTTTCCCACATCGCACCAGTAGTCGGCAATAGGCACTCCATAAAAAGGGGCCTCGCTTTTAACCAGAAACGGGAACAGCTGCTTACCGAAATCGTAGAACTGGCGCGCCGGTATGTATTTAAAAATCTCGGTTTCAAAAACATAAATTCCGGTATTGGCCAGATTGCTGATAGCCTCATGGGCCTGGGGTTTTTCCTGAAAGCGCAGAATCTTCCCCTTCTCGTCAATCTGCACCACCCCAAACTGCTCCACCTGCTCTTCTGCTCTCAGGGCAATTGTAGCCAGGGCCCCTTTAGCCTTATGCTGAGCCAGCAAGTGTGATAAATCGATATCGGTCAAGGCATCCCCACTTATAACCACAAAGGTTTCATCAAGAAAGCCTTCACAGTTTTTTACCCCCCCGGCTGTGCCCAAAAGCTCCTCTTCCAGGGAATAATTCATGCTGATAGCGCGGTACCTTTCGCTCTGCAAGTGCTCCCGGATAAGCCCGGCGTGATGATGAAGGTTGCAGATAAGCTGGTTAAAGCCATGCTTCTCAAGCAGTTTGACGGTGTTTTCCAATAGGGGCCGGTTGGCCACCGGCATTAGCGGTTTGGGAATTTCACTAGTTAACGGCATCAATCTCGAGCCTACCCCAGCTGCCATAATCATTGCCTTCAATAAAAATCCCTCCCTCACGGCTGAATAAAGTATATCATTATCTTGCCACCGGGCGTTGTTAAGTTTGGACAATTTTAGCAAAAAGCCCGGTAGTCGGATACCGTAGCATCCACCTCCCGGGCTTAGAAATCCAAAATGAGACAAGGCTTAAGATCAGGCTTCCCACCCGTATTGCAGGCGGAGATACTGGAGGTGGGTTCGTATTTCAGCGGTGATCAGACGCACCGACTGATTGGGATCGTATCCTTTTCCGTTTCCCCGTTCGATTTCTTCAACCGTCAATTTGATCTGCTCAATTCCCAGATGTATTCGATCACTATCATTTTCCAAAAGGTAATAGGCCAGTTCACTTAGATCCTGGTATATATCCTTCAAAGAGGTACTCTTGTCGCATATGCTGTCCAGATAATTGACCTGTGCCAATATGGCCCGATAACAATTATTTACCGGGCTGACCGTCTTCACATTCAACCCCTACTTCCGGTGTCAGATAAACTAATAATGGCTCGACTTCCTGGTAATTATGGGATTTCCAGGCTTTTACGCACCTTTAAAATTTTAGTTTAGACACCCACCTTTCGTCAATAGTATTTTTCCAATTGGTTCTTTTTCGATAACGATCAACCAATAAATCTTCCTGAATGCCTTATTATACAAAACAACCCACCCTGCGATGATGCAATGACGAGTTGTTTTTTCGTACTTTAATTTTTCCCCGGAAGCATTCTAATGGTGTTTTAGCAGCATGTAGTTTATGCTGTCCACCAGGGCCTGCCAGGACGCTTCTATGATATTTTCCGACACTCCGACGGTGCTAAATTTTTGGCTCTGATCGGCCGATTCGATGAGAACCCGGACTTTGGCGGCGGTTCCTTCATTGCCGTTCAACACGCGCACTTTATAGTCGGAGAGGTGCATTTCCTTTATCTCCGGATAGACCTCGGTCAAAGCCTTGCGCAGAGAATTGTCGAGGGCGTTTACCGGACCGTCGCCTTCGGCTGCCGTATGGTAGGTCTTATCCCCCACAACTACTTTTATCATAGCTTCGGCAGTAATTTCCTCATCTTCATGCTTCTCAATGATCAGCTTGAGGTTCTTGAGCTGGAAAAAGTCTTCATACTGCCCGAAGGCCTTGCGTAAAAACAACTCCAGTGATGCTTCGGCCCCTTCAAATTGGAAGCCTTGGTTTTCCAATTCCTTTATTTCACGGATCAGTTTGCGGGTTTCCGCATCGTAGGCGTTGACGTCTATACCCAGTTCCCTGGCCTTATAAAGGAGATTCGACAGCCCTGAAAGTTCCGATACCAGAACCCGGCGGTGGTTCCCCACCTCTTCGGGATTGACATGTTCATAAGTCATAGAATCCTTCAACAGAGCGCTGACATGTATTCCTCCCTTGTGGGCAAAGGCGCCGTAGCCGACAAAGGGCTGGTTATTGTAATGGGGCATATTGGCTATTTCACTGACATAATGTGATACTTCGGTCAACCTTTTAAGGTTTCCGGCCGGCAGGGTTCGTTTACCCAGCTTCAATTCCAGGTTGGGAATAATAGCGCACAGGTCGGCATTTCCACAGCGTTCGCCAAATCCGTTGATAGTCCCCTGGACTTGAACACAACCGTTGGAGACCGCCTGCAGAGAGTTGGCCACCCCGCATCCCGAATCGTTGTGAGCATGGATGCCCAGCGGCACCCTGATCTGCTCTTTTACCCTCTTTATGGTCTGGTCCAGATCCCAGGGCATGGTCCCGCCGTTGGTATCGCACAGCACTATCCAATCGGTGCCGGCTTCGGCGGCCGCCTGCAGAACCTGCAGGGCGTAGTCCGGATTGTGCTTGTACCCGTCAAAGAAGTGCTCGGCGTCAAATATTACCTCCAGAGAACGGTCCTTTAGATAGCTTACCGTTTCCCGCACCATAGCCAGATTCTCCTCCAGGGTGGTTTCCAAAGCCCTTAATACGTGAAAATCCCAGGCCTTGCCGAAAATGGTGGCTACTGATACGCCGGACTCGATAATGCTTTTGATGCTGCTGTCTTTAGCAGCCGTGATGCCTGGCTTACGGGTGGCGCTAAAAGCGCTCACCCGGGCGTTCTTAAATTCCATGCCCTGAACGGTGCGGAAGAATTCAAGATCCTTGGGGTTGCTTCCCGGC
Source organism: Syntrophomonas sp. (assembly GCA_039679855.1). Taxonomy (GTDB): domain Bacteria; phylum Bacillota; class Syntrophomonadia; order Syntrophomonadales; family Syntrophomonadaceae; genus UBA5314. Next base: position 12,602 of record JBDKUE010000188.1, on the reverse strand, counting down.
CACCCGCCTTCAATGTAGGAAACGCCCAGGTAGTCCAGCTTGCCCGCTATTTTCAGTTTATCCTCCAGGGATAAGGATATGCCTTCACCCTGAGACCCGTCCCGCAGCGTAGTATCGTAGATGCTTACATCAATTTTTTTATCCCCAATACCTTCTCCTCCTAACGTTTTATTTACCTCAAACTACTTAAGATGCGATAATTTCAGCTACAGCATTGCCCATTTCTTCGGTATTTACAAGTTTCATGCCCGGCTCCATAAGATCGGGAGTTCTTAAGCCATTTTCGAGAACCTTCTTTACGGCCAGTTCAATCAACTGAGCTTCGTCCTCAAGATTAAATGAATATCTCAACATCATGGCCGCCGACAATATGGTGGCCAGGGGGTTGGCCTTTTTCTGACCGGCTATATCGGGCGCGCTGCCGTGGGACGGCTCATACAATCCCACCTGTCCTCCTATGGAGGCGCTGGGCAGCATGCCGATGGAGCCGGTCAACATCGAAGCCTCATCGGTCAGAATATCGCCAAACATATTTTCCGTTACTATAACATCAAACTGCCGGGGATTTCTGATCAGCTGCATGGAGCAGTTGTCGACGTACATGTGGGTCGTCTCCACATCCGGATACTCACCGGCCAGCTCGGTGACCGTCTCACGCCACAGCCGTGAAGACTCCAGGACGTTGGCCTTGTCTACCGAACACAGCTTTTTTCTGCGGCGGCGGGCGGCTTCATAGGCGAAGCGCACGATGCGTTCGATCTCATAAGTGGAATAGGCCAGAATATCGGTGGCTTTTTGCCCACCGTCTTCAGTCTTTTCACGCTTCTTTTCTCCGAAATACAGGCCTCCGGTCAGCTCCCGGATTACCAATATATCAACCCCTTGAATGACCTCTTCCTTCAAAGTGGAGGCGCTCAATAGACCGGGAAACAGCATACAGGGGCGCAGGTTGGCAAAAAGGGCCAGCTCTTTGCGCAGGGGCAAAAGGGCCCCTATCTCCGGCCGCAGGTGAACGGGCAGTTCATCCCACTTGGGCCCCCCGATCGCCCCCAGCAATACCGCATCCGACTGGCGGCATAAATCCAGGGTTTGCCCAGGCAATGGATCTCCTGTAGCGTCGTAGGCGGCTCCGCCTATCAATGCTTCGGTAAACTGAAATTCATGACCGAAGCGCTTGCCAATGGCCTGTAAAGCCTTAACGGCTTCCGGTGTTATTTCGACTCCTATCCCGTCCCCGGGAAGGACAGCAATCCTGAACATCGACTCCATCCTTTCCTCACTCTATTAGTTGCCCTGATAAGACAGCTTTTCTTTAAGATAATTCATCAAACCGCCCTGGGCCATAATCCCCTGCATGAAGTCGGGGAAGGGCGCTGCCTGGTACATCTGCCCGGTCCGCAGATTGGTAATGGTGCCATTCGAAAGATCCACTTCCACCTCGTCACCGGTCTCTATGGCGTCAACCGCCGCCGCGCACTCCAAAATGGGCAGCCCGGTGTTTATGGCATTGCGATAGAAAATCCGGGCAAAAGATTTGGCGATAACACAGGCAACTTGAGCTCCCTGAATGGCTATGGGAGCATGCTCCCGGGAGCTGCCGCAGCCGAAGTTCTTGTCGGCTACTATAATATCACCGGCCTGCACTTTATTGGGAAACTCCGGATCGGCGTCTTCCATACAATGCCGGGCCAATTCCTGTGGATCAAAGGTATTTAGATAACGGGCAGGAATAATGGCGTCGGTATCGATGTCTTTTCCGAATTTATGCACCTTGCCCTTGAGTTTCATTTTAAAACCCTTCCTTTCTTAAGGAAACTATAGGCGTAAAAAGCGCCTACTTTATCTCCCAGGGCGCGGTAATGCGTCCCTTGATAGCGCTGGCCGCTGCCACCGCCGGGCTGGACAGGTAGACCTCGCTTTCGGGGTGCCCCATCCGGCCTACAAAATTGCGGTTGGTGGTAGCCAGGGCCCTTTCGCCTTTAGCCAGAATCCCCATGTGCCCGCCCAGACAGGGACCGCAGGTGGGAGTGCTTACCACCGCACCCGCTTCTACGAAGATTTCTATTAAGCCCTGGCGCAGGGCGTCCAGATAGATCTGCCTGGTACCAGGGAATATTATAACCCTGAGTTCCGGATGGACCTTGCGCCCCTTTAAGAGCCCAGCGGCTGCTTGAAGGTCTTCCATGCGCCCGTTGGTGCAGGAGCCTATTACCACCTGATCGATGCTTACATCGGCTGCTTCACTAACCGGTTTGGTGTTCTCAGGCAGGTGGGGGAAGGCCACCACCGGCTCAAGTTTCGAGACGTCATACTCGCGGATCTGGGCATAAGTGGCGTCAGGGCCGGATGTAAAGATCCGGTAGGGCCTTTTAGCCCTTCCCTGGACATATTCAATAGTCTTGTCGTCGACTTCAAATATGCCGTTTTTGCCGCCGGCTTCAATTGCCATATTGGCCATGGTGAACCTCCCGTCCATGGATAGGGCGGATATAGCCTCACCTGTAAACTCCATAGACATATAGCGGGCGCCGTCGACTCCCACGTCGCCAATGGTGTGTAAAATAAGGTCTTTGCCGCTCACCCAGCGGGGCAAAGCACCATAATATACGAACTTTATGGTTTCCGGAACCTTGAACCAACCTTCTCCGGTGGCCATTCCAGCCGCCATGTCGGTTGAACCTACGCCGGTAGCGAAGGCTCCCAGGGCACCGTAGGTGCAGGTATGGGAATCCGCCCCAATGATCAGGTCGCCGGGCAAAACCAGGCCCTGTTCGGGCAGCAGGCAATGCTCAATGCCCATCTGCCCCACTTCAAAATAATTGTTTATGTCATACTCGCGGGCAAAATCTCTAAGTATTTTAGCCTGTTCAGCTGCTTTTATATCCTTGTTGGGAGTGAAGTGATCCGGCACCAGTACCACCCGGTCCTTATTAAAAACCCGGGGTAAGCCCAGCCGCTTGAATTCGCTTATGGCTGGCGGAGCCGTGATATCATTGCCCAGTACCACATCCAGCTTGCAGTTTATCAGTTCACCAGCTTCGACCTGGTCCCGCCCGGCATGTGCAGCCAGGATTTTCTGGCTGACAGTCATACCCATTAAAAACGCCTCCCTCGTTTAATAATTCACCACCTGTGTTTGCATACGGTTTAAAAATACAAACCCCGGTCCCGGCCATTTTGTGCAACGCCTGAAATGACCAGGCCCGGGGCGCTATGGCTTTTATTATGTTCTTCTATTTACTTTCTTTTAACCAGGGCATCATGGCTCTAAGCTCGGCTCCCACCTGTTCGATGAGATGCTCCCGGTTGCGGCGCCGCATGGCATTAAATTGGGGTCTGCCCACCTGGTTCTCCAGGAGCCAGTTCTTGGCGAAGCTGCCGTTCTGAATCTCTTCCAGGGCTTCTTTCATAGCCCAGCGCGATTCTTCACCGATGATTTCCGGCCCCTTGACATAATCGCCCCATTCCGCCGTGTCGCTGATGGAATAGCGCATAAATCCCATGCCGCCTTCATAGATCAGGTCGACGATCAGCTTCAACTCATGCAGGCACTCGAAATAGGCTATTTCCGGCTGATAACCGGCTTCCACCAGGGTTTCAAAGCCGGCCTTGATGAGCTCGGTGGCCCCGCCGCACAGCACGCATTGTTCGCCGAACAGGTCGGTTTCGGTTTCTTCTTTAAAGGTGGTCTCAATAACCCCCGCCCGGGTGTTGCCGATAGCACAGGCAAAAGCCAGGGCGATATCTTTGGCCTGACCGGTGAAGTCCTGCTCCACTGCCACTATCGCCGGAACTCCGGCTCCCTTGACATACATACGCCTGACCAGGTGGCCGGGGCTTTTGGGTGCAACCATAAATACATCCACCCATTTGGGCGGCACTATCTGATCAAAATGGATATTGAAGCCATGGGAGAATCCCAGAGCATTTCCTTCTTTAAGGTGGGCTTCGACCTCGGCCTTATAAACCTGGGCCTGCACCTGGTCGGGCAAAAGCATGTGAATTATGTCGCCCTGCTCGGCGGCTTCTGCCACGGTCATCGGCTGAATACCCGCTGCGATTACCTTGTCCCATTCCTTTTGCGATGCTTCATCAAAGGGTTTGCGCAGGCCTACTACCACATTGAGCCCACTGTCCTTGCAATTTTGGGCCTGGGCATGACCCTGGGAGCCAAATCCCAGTACAGCTATGGTCTTGCCCTTTAACAAGCTAATGTCAGCATCCGCATCATAATACATTTTGGCCATTTTTATATATCCTCCTTAAAATTTATTCAATTATTGTTTCCAGCCGCGAGCCATGGCTACCTTACCGGTTCTGACCAGCTCTAAAATGCCGAAAGGCTTCAAAGATTCCTCAATAGCGTCAATTTTTCCCGAGTCGCCGGTGGCCTCAATGATCAGGGTATTGCCCCCGATATCAACGATCCGGCCCCGGAATATATCGGTTATCTGCACGATTTCCGCCCGGACGCTGGGGTCGGCTTTGACCTTGATGAGCACCAGTTCCCTCTCAACGGCCCTCTCATCAGTAATATCAACAATTTTTATGACATCGACCAGTTTATAAAGCTGTTTGGTTACCTGCTCAATAACTTGATCGTCTCCGAACACTACAATAGTTATGCGTGATACGCTGGGATCTTCGGAAGCTCCAACGGTCAGGCTCTCAATATTGTAGCCGCGGCGCCGGAAGAGGGTGGCTACCCTGGTCAATACACCGGGACGGTTCTCCACTGTAACCGACAAGGTATGGTTTTTCATTATCATTCCTCCTCCAGCATATTGATTATCGAGCCGCCCGGCGGAACCATAGGATAGACATTGCATTCCCTTTCCACCCAGAAATCAAGTACTACCGGACGATCCCTAACCGCCAGGGCTTCAATTAAAGCCTCGTCAACTTCCTTCATGTCCTTTATCCGGCGCCCGTAGGCGCCATAGGCTTCAGCCAGTTTTACAAAATCGGGCTGGTGGCTAATATCGGTGGAGGAGTAGCGTCCGCCGTAGAACAGGCTCTGCCATTGCCTTACCATCCCCAGGAACTGGTTGTTCAATATGCATATGATAATGGGCAGCTTGTGCTCGACAGCCGTGCCCAGCTCCTGTATATTCATCTGGATGCTGCCGTCACCGGCTATATCTATAACCGGTTTATCAGGAAAAGCAAATTTCGCTCCTATGGCCGCTGGAAAGCCAAAACCCATAGTACCCAGTCCACCAGAGCTTATGAAGGTGCGCGGGTGATGGAACTGGTAAAACTGGGCCGACCACATCTGGTTTTGTCCGACTTCGGTGGTTATTATGGCTTCGCCTTTGGTCAGATCACTTATCTTTTCGATAATGTGCTGGGGCATTATCCGGCCTTCACAGGGAACCCCGTAACGCAAGGGGTATTCCTCTTTCCAGCGATCAATCGTAGCCTGCCATTCGCCGGTCCCCTCGACCGGGTCCAAACGGTCGTTTATAGCCCGCAAGACTTCCTTGACCTGGCCTACTATAGGCACATCAGGTCCCACATTCTTGCCTATTTCAGCTGCATCAATATCTATATGAATTACTTTGGCATGGGGGGCAAAGGTGTCAATTTTACCGGTTACCCGGTCGTCGAACCTGACCCCCACCGCAATAAGCAGATCGCATTCGCCGATAGCGTAGTTGGCATAGCGGGTGCCGTGCATACCCAGCATGCCCAGTGACAGATAGTTTTCCGAAGGAAAGCAGCCCATGCCCATAAGGGTTGTAGTAACCGGTATCTTTCTCTTGATGGCCAGCTCCCGTAATTCTTCACTGGCCTCTGATGAAATGATTCCTCCCCCGGCATAGATAACCGGCCGTTCGGCCTTGTTTATGAGATCAACGGCAGATATTACCTGTCCAGTATTGTAGCCCTTCATCACCCGGTAGCCTCTTATATTGATCTCTTCCGAGGCCGGCTGGTATTCGATTACCTTCTCCATGACATCGCGGGGCAGGTCGACTACCACCGGTCCGGGACGGTTGGTTCGGGCGATGTAAAATGCCTCCTTCACAATATGAGCTACATCTTCGGTCTTTTCTATAAGATAGTTATGTTTGGTTATAGGCAGTGTAATGCCGGTTATATCGGCTTCCTGGAAAGCATCCCGGCCGATCATGGCAGTTCCCACCTGACCCGTAAAAGCGACAATAGGTATTGAGTCCATGTAAGCGTCGGCAATGCCGGTAACCAGGTTGGTGGCACCCGGTCCGGAAGTTGATATGCAGACCCCCACCTTGCCTGAAGCCCTGGCATAGCCTTCGGCAGCATGAATTGCGCCCTGCTCATGGCGGGTTAATATATGCCTGATTTTGGACTGCTGATAAAGCGCATCATAGACGGGCAAAATCTGTCCTCCGGGATACCCGAATACGATATCCACTCCTTCCTCCTCCAGGCACTTCAGCAAAATCTCTGCTCCTTTTAACATCAAGCTCTATCACCTCCGTATGAATTGTTTCTATAATAAACAAGCAATGCTGATTTCTAAAAAATCCGGCCGTGTTTCTAACCGATAAAATAATAGCGGGCTTGTAGATGGCCCGCTAGGTAGAACCGATTGATTATTTTCTGAACACGGCTCCGGAACTTGCTGACTGCACCATCTCAGCATAACGTTTCATATATCCAGTTTGTATCTTGGGTGCCGGAACTTTCCAGCGGGCCTTCCTTTCCTCCAAGGCCTTTTCTTCCACCAGAAGCTCCAGCTTAAGCCCTTGAATATCTATTCGTATAAGGTCTCCCTCTTCAATCAGGGCAATAATTCCTCCAGCCGCCGCTTCGGGGGAAATGTGTCCAATGGCGGCGCCCCGAGTGGCTCCGGAAAATCTTCCGTCGGTAATCAGGGCCACCTCTTTATCCAATCCCATACCGGCAATAGAGGAAGTGGGGGTAAGCATTTCCCGCATGCCCGGCCCCCCACGGGGTCCTTCATAGCGGATAACCATAACATCGCCCGGCTTGATCTGCCCCGATAGTATGGCCTGAACCGCATCTTCTTCAGATTCAAACACCCGGGCCGGGCCGGTGTGCTGCATCATATCCGGATCAACCGCGCTTTTCTTGACCACCGCCCCCTGCTCGGCCAGGTTGCCAAACAGAATAGCCAGGCCGCCCTTGTCGCTGTAGGGATTATCCAAAGTCCTAATTACAGTATTATCCTTTACCGGGGTATGGGCGATATTTTCTCCCACCGTCTTACCGGTTACGGTCATGCAGTTGGTATTTACTAAACCGGCTTTATTCAGTTCATGATAAAGAGATTGAATGCCCCCGGCCTGGTAAATATCCTCCATGTGATGCTGACCGGCCGGACTTATTTTGCATAGAAGCGGTGTAGTGTCGCTGATCTCATTAAATAGGGAAAGGTCTATTGCTATATTGGCCTCACTGGCAATGGCCAGCAGGTGGAGAACCGAATTGGTTGAACAGCCTATGGCGTTGTCGAGGCGGATGGCGTTTAAAAAAGCCTCCCGGGTCATAATATCCAGGGGACGTAGGTTTTCTTCGATTAATCCGACAATTCTCATACCCGCCTTCTTGGCCAGCCTGATCCGTTCGGAATAGACCGCGGGAATGGTTCCATTGCCGGGAAGTCCCATCCCCAGAGCCTCGGTAAGGCAGTTCATGGAATTGGCGGTGAACATTCCGGCGCAGGACCCGCAGGTCGGACAGGCCTGGTCTTCCAAACAGGTCAGTTCCTCATAATCCATACGCCCGGCGGCTACGGAACCCACCGCTTCAAAAACCTGGCTAAGGCTGACGGTCCTTGAACCCAATCGTCCAGCCAGCATGGGGCCGCCGCTGATAAATATGGAGGGCAGATTTAAGCGGGCGGCTGCCATAAGCATCCCTGGTATTATTTTATCGCAGTTTGGAATAAAGACCAGCCCGTCTAAAGCATGAGCTATGCTCATTATTTCTACCGAATCGGCTATGAGCTCCCGGCTGCCCAGAGAATATTTCATTCCGATATGATTCATGGCAATCCCGTCGCAAACCCCAATAGTAAAGAATTCCAGCGGCGTGCCTCCGCCCATTTGAACCCCGGCTTTTACAGCCGCGGCTATTTTGTCAAGGTTCATATGGCCGGGCACCAAGTCGTTTTGGGAATTCACAATTCCGATGAGCGGGCGCGCCATTTCTTCATCAGTCAAGCCCAGCGCTCTAAACAGCGACCGGTGTGGAGCCTTTTCCAATCCCTTTTTTACATTATCACTGTGCATCTAATTCCCACCTATCTTCCCCGGTTGGCATCAAACCACCGTTTTTGTTCTAGTTACAAGCAAAAAAAGAAATAAAAATACCCCTCGCCCCCTTCAGGGACGAGAGGTTTTCCCGCGGTACCACCCTGTTTGCCGCCGATTAATGGGCGGCCTCTTACAGCTTAAGTGAAAAAAGCAAGCTTGCTTGTTAACGAACAGTTCCGTCCGGCAACACCTACTGGGCTATTCAGCCGTTCAGATCGCAGCTCCGGGATGATCACCCTGTGAAATATTGATGCCGGCTTTCACCTGTTCCGGCTCTCTTTTATCAAGGGATGACACAGGTCGGTTCCCATCATCGTCTAGCTGTGAAGTTATTATCTATATAGTATATTTAAAGGGTTTTTGACTGTCAATAAGCAGGGCTATTGTTGGTTGGGTTTTTTCTGCTGCAGCTTGTGAATATATTCATGCAGTTGAATATAGCGCTTCTTGCCCTGCAGGTAGCGGTTGTTGCCCTTCCCGGTCATTTTCTTAAGCATTGACCACAGCAGACGGTTGCCTTCTTCAGTTTGACTGGCCTCGGAAGGAGTCATCCCGCTCAAAGTGGAAAGCCGTGATTTAGACCATTTATCCAGGTATACTTCCTTGAGAATTCCCTCCAGATCCGGATACTCCTTCTTAACCTCGCTGGTAAGAACGTCAAATACGCCTTCTTCACGGATTTCCATGCCGTCTATCTCCAGATAATCGAACATCCGATCTTCCAGGTGCTGGCGGGCCAGCCCCATTTCGCGGTCGCCGAAAGTCGACAGGGTAAGCCAGTTGCTACCCACCATGAATTCGGCGAAGTAATCACTGCCTTCGTCATCATCTTCCAGATGATAGAGTATCTTGATGTCGCCGGGAAGCTCTACACCGAAATCTTGCAATTCCTCAATGCGGTTTAAGACCGCGCTCTGGTCCTTGATTATATAACGGGTGCTGATAAAACGCATGCCGTCATCCATACCCGGTTCTCTCCCGCCGGCTTCAAAGGCGTCCGAGAAACACAGGTACCTGCCCCTCAAGAAGTTGTAGGCGGTAAGCAGTCCCACATTGGCTTCGAGCTTTATCTTTATGGGAGAATCGGGGGTTTGACCCAAAATCATTTCAAAGTCTTTAAGGGTGCTTCCTTTTTGCGAAAATAGGATCAACTCTTCGCCGTTGATAACCATATCCGCAACCACGCCGGTGAGGAAGGACACCCCCTGGTTCAAGCTGTCATCCAGGCAGTTTATCCGCATATGCATTCCGCAGGGCAGTTCCTCGACTTCATAGATATTTTCTATCCGGTCTAAAATGTCAAACAAGCGATCCAGGTCCAGTATGTCATATACCCGGCAGGATATCTTCTCCATCTGGGGACTGTCAGCCGCCGCATTTAGCAATTCGCCCTGGATAAATTTGATGTCGGCAATATGCCACTGTCCGCTCCCGGAACGCTGCAGGTTAAAGCTGTAATTATTACGATAGAACTCTGATTCTATGACCGTGGTGGCAAATGCCTGAACCCATACCGAGTTTTTACCACCCTGTACCTGGTCAATCTGGCCCTCCAGGAGCCCCGCTCCCGGCCTTAAAAGTTCCGAAAAATTACCCTCCAGCAGAACATCGGAAAGACCCGGTTCTATGGTGAGGGATTTGATATAGTCGAAGTCTTGATATTTTAAAGCATGGAAAAAGCTGTTGATCACCTGGGCGGGATTCATTTTCAAGCTCAAGCGGCTGGTCAGGGTCAAGGCTTCGTAGTCATACAAGCCGGCCGGATAATCCAGGTACTTCTGGTACAGAAAACGGCCCAGGGCGGGCCTGGTCATGTTTTTTATATTGAAGGCGTAGGCCTGCGACACCAGGAAGCAGCTTTCCTCAAAGCTCAACTCTACCATATCGGGCAGCATTTGCCGGTCGTTTTCATATTGTCTTATCGGCATATCTTCCAATAAGAAAAAGCTGTGAATGCCATCGGGGTTGAAAGTCAGGTAGAAACACTCCACCTGCAGTCCCCGCTTCTCCATCTGCCAGGCCACGTCCAGGGTGATTCTGCCGGTATGCCGGCTGCAGCTGGCATAGGCCTTATAAAAACTGCCGCTAAAAGGGGCCGGGGTCCTGACGTCCATCCCCGCCAAACTGTATTTATCAATGGTTCTGGTGACCAAAGGCTCCATTTCCCGCCCGTACTCAGCCAAAAGAAGCCTGAAGAATTCAATCATCTGAGGTGTATAAAAGGAAGAAAGAGCTTCAAAAACCTGGTTCCGGTTTTCGAAGGGAATCTCTTCGATAGCTTCCAAAATATGCAGCTTCTTTTCCTGGCTGCCGATCATGCTGTTTATATCTTCAACCAGACATTTCAGGGCAGCTCTGGGAACAAGGTTTTTCTTTTTTTTCATCGCCGACTCCTTTTGTCGTTTGGGTCATTGTAATTGTAAATTATTTTGTTCAGCAAGGCAAACTGCTAAAGGATGATATTTCCAATTTGCTCTTTACATATTATGTTATTTTTCTTTTTTTCTTTGACTCTGGAAAAACTTTTAAAAAAAATATGTCTGTGTGCAGGAAGTGGTAGAAAAAAGCCGAATATACCTGAAATAGAGTGGGTGCTGCTAGAAAATCCCCCATCTTTGGTGGACTTGGGTGATAATGTGAGGAGAGTCTTAATAGAAAACCTTAAACCGGACATGGTGCTGGCCAGAACTATTTTTAATAGTGATGGGCGCATTCTTTTGCATGCCGGTATGGTTTTAACCGACCACTACATTAAACGCTTGACCAATCTGTCTATTGCTTCGGTTTATATAAAGGATCATATTTTTGACGATCAGGACCTTAAGGACATTATTTCCGAAGAAACTCGCATTGCCACTATAAAAGCGGTCAAAGAAAGCTTTACCATTCTGGAACAGGATCGCCGCCTCAACATCTCCCTGGTAAAAAACCTGGTCAGCAATATTCTTGAGGAGTTGTTGTCCAACCCCAATGTAGTCATAAACTTGAGCGATATTCGAGTTTTTGACGATTACACCTTCGCCCATTCCGTAAATGTATGCGTCCTATCCCTTCTGACCGGAATAGTCCTGGGCTATAATGAAGCACGCCTCAAGGAATTAGGAATTGGGGCCTTGCTGCATGATGTAGGCAAAACCAGGATAAATAAGGATCTTTTAAACAAACCGAACGATTTGACCAGAGAGGAATTTGAAGAAGTAAAACGGCACACCGAATACGGCTTCGAAATCATACGCCAGTATCCTGAAGTGTCTATTTTATCCGCTCATATTGCCCTTCAACACCACGAACGCTGGGATGGGCACGGGTATCCGCGTGGTCTGGCAGGTGAAAATGTTCACGAATATGCAAGGATCGCCGCCGTGGCCGACGTTTACGATGCCTTATTAGCCGACCGGCCTTACCGTCCTTCTTATACCATCAGTCAGGCCATAACCATTGTTAAACGGATGTCAGCCATTTATTTTGATGAACGCTGTGTAACGGCAATGGTTGCCAACATAGCCGTTTACCCGGTCGGCAGCTTTGTTCAACTCAATACCGGCGATTATGGCGTTATAATCGACGTCAACAAACATAGTCCCACCAAGCCGGTTATCAGAGTATTCTCAGATAAGTACGGCCGGCGTCTGCCCCAGGTAAATGAAGTTGATCTATCCAAACTATCCACCATAATGGTATTTAAGATTCTCAGTCAGAAAGAAATCGAACAACTGAGTTAAAAGCCACGCGCATATAAATCACCCCTGCGGTCAAACTATTAAGGGTGATTTTTTCGTGTTGGAAAAATTTATTAGTTTATTCCTGCTTCTGCTTATAGGCGGTTCCACAATATTCGTTTTGGCCAAAATCGTTATACCTTCAATATTTAGTAAGAGATGAGATAAGTATCCTGCAATATTTCCCTCCCTGCCTGTTTAAAATACTGTCAAAGGAGGGATGAAAATGACCAGATTTAGGACTACGGATGGGCGCGAAGATATGAAGCAAAAATTTCACGTCTTTGGAGCTATGGCCATACCCCTGGCCTTCTTAAACGGCCTTTATTTCGGAGGCTATGCCCTGCGTAAAATACGGCAACACTGGGAAGGCGGCCCCATGGACTAGTACAACGTGCCGTATATTGTGTTCATAAGTTGGAGCAGATTTTTTTGAAATGCAAGGCGGTCGGCGGCTCCTTGGCGTCCTGCCACCGCCGCATTAGCCCGTCCGTGGGCGTCACGGCTCCTTGGCGTCCTGCCACCGCCGCATTAGCCCGTCCGTGGGCGTCACGGCTCCTTGGCGTCCTGCCACCGCCGCATTAGCCCGTCCGTGGGCGTCACGGCTCCTTGTGGC
>JBDKUE010000185.1:0-2770 GCA_039679855.1 Syntrophomonas sp. | reverse complement strand
TCTCGCATGGTATTTCACCGCCATAATGGTGCGCCCGAAGGGACTCGAACCCCCGGCCCACGGTTTAGGAAACCGTTGCTCTATCCTACTGAGCTACGGGCGCATGATCTGCGCTTTAAGCTATATTAAAATAAATGGCGCGCCCGGCAGGATTCGAACCTGCGACCTCCAGATTCGTAGTCTGTTACTCTATCCGGCTGAGCTACGGGCGCATGTTTTAATATCTAATTTTATCACGACTTATATGATGAGAGCGGGATTTCATCGCTCCTGCACCGTCACGGTGCCCGCGATACTAGACTGTCCGTAGTCGTCGCATCGCTCCTGCGCCATCACGGCGCCCGCGATACTAGGCCGTCCTGGCCGTCGGAACCCTGTCGCGGGTTCTCACCCACTTCACCAAAAAAACTTCCTGCGAAGTCCGTAATTCAAGTGGCGGAGAGAGCGGGATTCGAACCCGCGATAGAGCTACAAACCCTATACTCGCTTAGCAGGCGAGCGCCTTCAGCCGACTCGGCCATCTCTCCATGTCTAGCCTTCAAGGAAATACCTGGCGGAGGAGGTGGGATTCGAACCCACGGAACCCGCAAAGGTTCAACGGTTTTCAAGACCGCCTCCTTCAACCGCTCGGACACCCCTCCGAATAAAGGCTTCTTTTATGCCCAATGCAAGGGAAAGTATATCACAGGGGCCGGACCCTTGTCAATAATTCTTAAGGCCCTACCTTGTAATCTTATCCAGGCCTCCCATATAGGGACGCAGGACTTCAGGAATAACGATTGACCCGTCCGCTTGCTGGTAATTTTCCATTATCGCCGCTACGGTTCTACCCACCGCCACCCCTGAACCGTTCAGGGTATGAACGTACTGCGGCTTGGCTTTCGGGTCGGGCCGGAAGCGGATATTGGCCCGGCGGGCCTGGAAGTCTTCACAGTTGGAACAGGACGATATCTCCTTGTAGGCATTGTAGCTGGGCATCCACACTTCCAGATCATAGGTTTTCGCGGAGGAAAAGCCCATATCCCCTGTGGAGAGCAGCACCACCCGGTAGGGCAGCCCCAGCAGCTGCAGTACTTCTTCTGCGTCCGCAGTCAGTTTTTCAAGTTCGTCGTAGGAGTCTTCGGGATGGCTTAACTTAACCAGTTCAACTTTGTTAAATTGGTGCTGGCGGATTACCCCCCGGGTATCCCTTCCGGCCGCTCCGGCTTCCGCCCGGAAACAAGGGGTATAGGCGGTAAAGTACAGGGGCAGGTCAGCACCGTCCAGGACTTCCCCCCGGTGCAAGTTGGTCAGGGGAACCTCGGCAGTTGGCACCAGGTACATTTCCCGGCCTTCTATTTTAAACATATCTTCAGCAAACTTGGGCAGCTGTCCGGTTCCCATCATACAGTCAGCGGTTACCATAAAAGGCGTCCACATCTCGCGGTAGCCGTGTTTGGATGTATGAATATCCAGGTAGAAATTTATTACCGCTCTCTCCAGACGAGCTCCAGCCCCTTTGTATACGGTAAAACGGGCTCCGGAAAGGCGGGAAGCCCTTTCAAAGTCCAATATATCGAGTGCCGGCCCTAAATCCCAGTGGGCCTGGGGTTCAAAATCAAATTTATGGGGTTCGCCCCAGCGGCGCATTTCAACGTTGCTATCCTCATCAGGACCGACTGGAACCGATTCATGGGGCAGGTTGGGGACGTTTAACAAAATGGCGTCCATGCTTGTTTCCAGTTCTTTTATCTGATCGTCCAGTTCTTTAATTTCCTGCCCCACCTGGCGAACCTTTTCCTGCAGCTCGCCTGCGTCCTGGCCGGCTTTTTTTAGCTTCCCAACTTCCTGGGAGGCGCTGTTGCGAAACTTCTTCAGGTCTTCTACTTGAACCAGAATCTTGCGCCACTGGCGATCCAGGTCCAGAAATTGATCTAAAGCCCCAACCAGGTTTCTCTTTTTTAATGCTTCTTCAACCTGCTCAGGATGGGACCTTATGTACTTAATGTCCAGCATAGGCCATCCTCCCATCTAATAGTTGTCCAGCGTCTTTTTCGTCTGGCTTCGATCGCCCTTTTTAGAAGTGCAAAAGCTTGGGTTTGCTGATGATCCCATCCAGATCGGCCAGCTTTTCCAGGATTTCTTCTTCGACTTTGTTGTCAACATTGAGAACCATGATAGAGGTTTGCCCTTTGACGTGGCGGGCCACTTTCATCCCCGCGATATTGACCTTATAATCCCCCAGAGCGGTGGCAAAGGGGCCTATTACCCGGGGCCGGTCCTCTATTTCTACAACGACAACATATCCTTCCAGATCGGTTTCGATCTCGTATCCTTTGATTTCGACCAGAAGCGGGTTTCTGGCCCGAGACAGGGTTCCAGAAACATCCAGGGTGTGGTCATGATTGCATACCTTAGCCGAAATAACGTTTTTATAGCGGCGGCTGCTCTGCGCTTCCTTTTTCTCAAATACTTTAATGCCGCGATCCTGGGCCATCAAACGGGCATTGACATAGTTGACTTTTTCCCACATGATCGGCTCCAGCATGCCCTTTAAAAAGGCTATGGTCAGCATCTCGGTTTCATTGGCCGAAATAGGGCCGCTGTAGGTCAGTTCCACCTGGCTGACCGGGGCCTTTTCCAGCTGGAAATATATCTTGCCCATCTTTTCGGCCAGGGTGATATAGGGACGCAGGTAGTCCAATTCTTCAGTCAGCATAGTGGGAAGATTGACCACATTGGGCACAATCTCGCCGCGTAAGGCCATAATGACCTGCTCGGCGATGTTTTC
>JBDKUE010000163.1:0-8351 GCA_039679855.1 Syntrophomonas sp. | reverse complement strand
TTCCACAATGTCCGCATAGTCTTCCAACCTCCGTATAAAAATTAGTTCCTTTATATAGTCTGGCAGGGGCGCCGTTTAATCATGAGCATTTGTCTCGTTTTCAGGGTGGCAAATAATGACTGGTTGTGCTTAATCTGGCTGGGTTTTTATATCTTTCAGTCTAAGCTCGGCTTGTGCTATAATAATAAATTGTTAAGGCTTATTTATTGAGGGAGGATTAACGATGGAAGAACTGATGAAACAGGTTAAGATGGAAAGCATTCGCACTTTTGTGTGGATTGCCATAGCCGCAGCGGTGTCTATAGGAATCCATTATTTGTATCCGGCGATAATTAAGCTTTTCAAATAGAATGTTACAAATTGCATGAATCAGGGGAGGATTTGAGCTTATGCTTTCAAGTCCTTCCCTTTTATTTTTTACATTGACATCCAATACTTGACAAGGTTAAAACAGTATTTTATAATTTTAGAAAATACCCGAGGGGGGTATAACAAATAGATGGAGAAAGACAAAATGCAGGAAAATGTCCTGCTCAGACTTCGCCGCATCGAGGGGCAGGTAAGAGGAATACAAAGGATGATTGAGGAAGAAGCTAGTTGTGGTAATATACTGAACCAGGTGGCGGCCGTGAAATCAGCTATGGCCCAGGTGGGTCTGTTGATTTTTGAAACCCACGCCCGGGAGTGTATCCTGACTTCGATGAAACAAGAAGAACAAGGAGATAATTTAGAAGAGATCGTAACGCTAATGGGCAGATTGATGAAATAGGATAAATTGAGCAAGGAGGGATTACTTATGGCGGGAGTAAATGTGGTAGGTACTGACAATTGGGATGTGGAAGTTTTAAAATCTGATATCCCGGTTATGGTTGATTTCTGGGCACCCTGGTGCGGGCCTTGCAAGATGGTGGGACCGGTGGTGGAATCCCTGGCCGCTGAAAACGAGGGCAAGATTAAAGTAGCCAAGGTCAATGTCGATGAAAATAAGGATTTGGCAATAAAGTACGGAGTAAGGGGCATTCCCACCCTGGCCTTTTTCAAGGACGGTGCTGAAGTCAAGCGCATTGTCGGCGCCCAGGGTAAACCGCAGCTGCAGCAGCACATTGACGAGGTGCTAAAATAATTAAAATCTGACAATATAGAGCCATAAATGACCGTCCGATTTAAGGGCGGTCTTTTCTACGTAAATAAAAATGCGACAGAGAACATTTCCCTGTCGCACATGTACAGCAGTTGATTAAATCGATTCTTTGATTAATTTAATTAATTCTTTTTCGTCCATACCGTTCTCAAATAGCTTAAAGCTCGATGTTTGTGATGCTTCATACTGACTGTGATGAATTTTGTACGATTGATCTTCGACCTGGTTATCAACCTTACCGTTTATTACTTTTACAAAGCCTTGGGTTGGATTAATCTGGTCGGCAGGGTGGTTATCACTGGTTATAAGGAAAAAGACTCCCTGCATATTTTGGCTATATAACTCCGGATTATCGGTAGGATACTCCACACCTTTATAGGAACCGCCCATTTGCCTAACTTGAATTACATCACCGGATTGAAGGGTGCCTTTTATGGATTCAGTTACCTGGATATCCGAAACTGTAAAAACAGCTTTCATTGGTTCGGTGTTGTTTTCTTGATAAATAGTACCAAAGGTCATAACTACAGGGGAATGGACATTGATCACTTCGCCTTTAATGATCGCATTGGATGTCGCCACCAGTTCTTTAATGTTATCATAGGTCGTATAATCGTATATCGTATATGGATTTAACCCTTCATTATTGGTTGCTTTAATACCCTTGATTATTTTGTTTTGAACAGCCTGAGCCACCGAGCCTAACTTACTATAATTGGTAAAAGTCAATGCCAATAAGCCAATACATGTGAATAAAGCTATATATTTTAATCTGTTTTTCATACTTCAATACACCTCCTGAAATAACCTGTGTCTTACCAGTTCGAATTAACGCCATTGATATCATCGGATTGGGGAGTATAAATTGTACTTTTGTCTCGATACTGATTCATTATTGCAGTACCGCTTCCCAAGTCACTCAAACCCATTGCATGGCCTAGCTCATGAACACATACGCTTTGTCGTTGATTGGCAGTATAAGATGGAAATAGTTCAGAATTCATCCCAATTCTAAACCAAGTTGTTAAGTGCTGTGGGTCACTGGTGTCGGTTGCAAGGGATTGATAAAATCCAACAATAATAGGTGGATCTGCCGTAAATGTAACGAGCGGGTTGTAGCTACCCGAACTGGAGGAGACTGTGCAGTCGCAAGAAGCATTATTCCATGCATTTTGTGCATTTGACATAGCAGTAAGATATATAGAGCTAACTCCAGAATTTTGGTAATCTATATCCGGGTTGGCATAACCATAAGTGTTTATTGAGTATGCTAAAACATTAAATGAAAATGCCATAGCTATTAATAAGGCCAAGCAAATTAATGCTATATTCCTTCTTTTCAAAGAAATCCCTCCCTATAAGTAAGTTGATGTTTACAAATAAACAATTTGACATATTTACAATTAATGGTTTAATTAACTACAATAGTGGTTCAGGCAAGGTAATAATGGTTTCAAGTGCGCATACTCGTTTCCGTTGACCTACCGAGCCACTATTATTTTGCCTTAAGGCGGGCATCTTGGTTTTCTTGGCCTACAAAGCATATTATTACCCCCTTATTATCAAATGCATATACTTCCTTTTGAGGGATTATATCACATATATCTAGAAATAATTTACATAGGGCATGAATTGATTGTTCTGCGACATGAACAGTTTAGTTGGATACATAACTTGTTGGATTTGCGACATGAACGATTTTGTAGGTCGGCTAAAGGCTATATCTTGGACATTCTGACGAAAATGCGGCACTAAAGATTTCGTGTAAATGATCTAATGATAACAATCATCCCAAAAAACGGGGATTATAACATCTTTGGGATGCGGAATCATTTCCTTATGTATCAACCCCCCGGCTAGACCGAGGGTTCCAAAGAGCTTATAGTTATGAATGCAGTATTTGAATAAGGACCTCCTTTAATTTAATAGAATAGGGGTGGTTTCGCCAACTGCACCGCAGCTCAAAGGAGGCATCCAATGGATAAAAACACGTTATTACACACTACCATGAATTGCAAATATCTCATAGTATTCGCTCCCCAATATCGTAGACAAACGATATATGGGAAGATTGGGCTTGTATAAGAAATCAACTACAAGAGGACATAGCCAAAGATCACCTAAATATGAAAGAATACATTGACCCGTTTACGGGAGAGTCAGTAGGAAAAGGCAAATAGAGCCGCCCCATTGAGGGGCAGCCCAGGGGGACATGCAGTTGGCGGAATTTCGATGCGCCTTAAGGCGCTGCTAACATTAGGTCCTTATAGGGCTAGTGCATGCCACCAGGTTTCACCGATGGTCATGACTAGGAGGGCGTTTGTTGGGCAACATGCTTAAAAATTCCTTGATTGTTTTTTCATAGCCATGATCACCCGGATGGTATACCTGCACGTCCAGGTGTTCGTCGGGAAGGTACTGCTGCTTTACATAGCCGCCATAGCTGTGGGGATATTTATAGCCCCGGCCTTTGCCCAGCAAGGCTCCTGCTTTGGAATGAGAAGTGTCGGCCAGGTGGGCGGGCACCTGCAGCTTTTTGCTCTGCCTTACGGCGGCCGCTGCCTGGTCAATGGCCGTCACCACGCTGTTGCTCTTGGGAGCGGTGGCCAGGTAAATCGTCGCTTCGGCAAGGGGAATGCGTGCTTCGGGCAGCCCGATCAGCTGTACGGCGGCAGCCGCCGAAGCGGCAATATTCAGGGCTTGAGGATCAGCCAGACCGATGTCTTCGGCCGCGTGCACCATCAGCCGGCGGGCGATGAATTTAGGATCTTCACCGCCTTCGATCATGGCCGCCAGCCAGAAGACCGCGGCGTCAGGATCAGAGCCCCGAATGCTCTTGATAAAAGCGGAAATGCTGTCATAGTGGAAGTCGCCGGTCTTATCGTATTTAATGAGGGGGCGTCCGGTTACCTGGGCAATCAGGTCAGGGGTAATGTGCAGCGGTGCTTCCTGTTTAAATGAATTGACCGTGGTTTCCAGGATGTTTAAAGCCATGCGGGCGTCGCCCTTGGCATGACGGGCTATAAGGTCCAGACTCCCTTCGTCCAGTATGATATCCTGTCCTCCCAGTCCCCGTTCTTCATCGTTTAAGGCTCGTTCAACGATAGCGGCAATGGCGTTTTCATCCAGGGTTTTTAATACATAGAGTTTCAGCCTGGACAAAAGAGCGTTGTTTAGCTCGTACAGGGGATTCTCAGTGGTGGCGCCGATGAGAATGAGGGTGCCGTCCTCAACAAAGGGAAGCAGGACGTCCTGCTGGGATTTATTAAAGCGATGGATTTCATCGACAAACAGGATGCTCTTCTGCTGATAAAATTTATAGCGGCTCTGGGCATCGGAAGCCATCTTGCGGATGTCGCCGACACCGCTGGCAACGGCCGCCAGCTCATCGAAATGGCTGTTGGTATGCCGGGCAATGAGCCTGGCCAGGCTGGTTTTCCCGGTCCCCGGCGGCCCAAAAAGAACCGTTGAAGTCAACTGGTCCTTTTCGATAGCACGGCGCAAAGCCCCTCCTTTACCTAACAGGTGATTTTGGCCCTCAACTTCATCCAGGCTGCGCGGGCGCATGCGATAAGCCAGCGGTTGATAGGTCTTTTTAGTTGTACCGTAATCCTGGTCGAACAGGTTCATATTGATTACCTCCGGGTGCCAGCGGGACTAAGCTTTACTTTTCTCTATATTATATCAATATCGGCGGATATTTCCTCCTTCCTTGCCAGTGGCCTTGAGCCCGTGCTATAGTTAGGAAAAATTGGGATTCTAGTACTCTGTTAAATCTAATTCTATGTATTACTCGTCGAGGAAAATTTTTGTAGGACAAGGCGGGCAGCTCCTTACCGTCCTGGCACCGCTGCATTAGCCCGTCCATGGGCGTCAAGGAATGAGTAATACTGGACGTATTACGATTGACGACAACGCAGGCATGCGAAAATTTAACCGACGATAATATATAGAATTAGGTTTAACAGAGTACTAATAATGATTATTTCGGGGAAAGCGAGCATGTGGCATTGAAAATTGCGGTTTTGATGAGCGGAGGGGTGGACTCCACCGTCAGCGCTCTTTTATTAAAGGAAGCCGGATGCCAGATCCTGGGCCTGACCATGATAGGCTGGGACGAGCAGGCCGCGGGGAAGGCAGCGGCCGCTGCCCGCGGGCTGGGAATCGAACACCGGGTTGTGGATCTGCGGGGTGTTTTTCAGGATAAGGTGGTGGACTATTTTTGCCGCACCTACGAGAGGGGAGAAACCCCCAACCCCTGTGTTGAATGCAACCGCTGGGTTAAATTTGGCGCACTGCTAGACGCCGCCCGGCAAATGGGCTGCGAAAAGGTAGCGACCGGCCATTATGCCCGGATTGAGGAGAAAACCGGCGGGCGTTTTCTGCTTAAACGTGGAAGGGATCAGAGTAAAGACCAGAGCTATTTTCTATATGCTCTTAGCAGGGAGCAGTTGGCGCACATAGTATTTCCGCTGGGGGATTTGAGCAAGAATGAGGTCAGGGCCCTGGCCGTACGTCACGGCTTGCCTGTTGCCGAAGAAAAAGAGAGCCAGGAGATATGTTTTGTGGCCGATGACTATCGCGACTTTCTCAAAGATAGGGTTTGGGCTCGGCCCGGTGAAGTAGTTGATCGACAAGGCCAGGTTTTGGGGACGCATCGTGGGATCCCCTTTTACACCATCGGCCAGCGCAAGGGGCTTGGTATTGCCGGGGGGCGTCCATTGTACGTAACTTCTCTGCAGCTTTCCAGCAACCGGGTGATCATGGGTGATAACCATGAACTGTTTTCGACCAACTTGCTGGCAGAAGATTGCAACTTTATAATTGTTGATTCGTTGAAAGAACCTATGCCTGTGCAGGCTAAAATTCGCTACCGGGCTGCCCTGGCTGAAGCTGTAATTGCTCCGCAGGGAAATTTGGTTAGAGTAGAATTCGAAGAAGCGCAGCGGGCCATTACTCCCGGCCAATCAGTGGTTTTCTACAACGGCGACTACGTTGTCGGTGGCGGCCGCATATTAAAATGAGTTTGGGAATGAGTTTGGGGACGGTTCTTCAACTCATTTTTATCAAGGTTAAACGAAAGCCTGGTTATACAAGGCAGAAATGAGTTGAAGAACCGTCCCCAAACTCATTTTGATTGGTTCAAAAAATGCATCGAAATTCCGGTGCATTTTTTTTTTACGTC
Organism: Syntrophomonas sp.; assembly: GCA_039679855.1. GTDB lineage: Bacteria > Bacillota > Syntrophomonadia > Syntrophomonadales > Syntrophomonadaceae > UBA5314. Next base: position 2,025 of record JBDKUE010000163.1, on the reverse strand, counting down.
GGGAAATCTTAAAACTTAGGAAAGTTGTGTTAATGGGACGGTGAGGTATGAGACTGCGGGATATGGAAAACATGCCCCTGTTTGACCGGGGACGGGCCCGGGTGATGGGCAGGGTTTTGCGGGGCGTGGTGGGGGATGACTTTGTACTGTTCTATCTGGTGGTGGAGTTAAGTGACGGCCAGACCGGCATGATAGAGCACAGTGATTTTGAACTGGGACCGGACGCGGTTATCGTAGGCTGTCCAGATATGATTAAATCCTATGCCCATGGGGAAGAATTATCAATATACCAGCTAAAGGTGGGGGACACGGTATTTGATCAGGATGGCCGGGAATTGGGGGTATTGAGCGACTTTATCATATCCCCGGAACATAAACTGGTCGACGCGGTGGAAGTTTCAGCAGGCCTCATCGACGATCTTATTGATGGACGACGGCAGATACCGCTGGAGCAGGTTGCCTGGAAGAGCACCACCTCGATGCTGGTTCAAGACCAAGGAGGAGATCTGATGTGATTATCAAGTGCCCCGTATGCAGAAGTTCACAGGTAGGCCGGGTGGGCAGCGATCAGTTCTATTGCTGGAATTGCTTTGTCGAGTTTAACTTTAATAAAGGCCGGGTCAACCTTTATGAAGTCGCTGAAGATGGAAGCCTGCAGGCTATGGAACGCTCCCCGGAGCTGATTTAACCTGCCGGGAGGTGATTTTTTGAGATATATACGTCACATGTTTATTGGTATGATGCTGGGTTCAGTAGCCAGTATGCTGCTATTATCCAAAGGTAATGGAACCCGGCAGGTAATGGCCAGGGTGAAGCGCACTATAAACCTGCTCAATTATGTCGGACAGGAGTTGGGTCTACCCGGCAAAAGGCAGGGCTAAATGCAAAACAAGATCAACCGGCTGTTTCGGTTAAGCCTGGTTTTGTTGGCCGCTGCCGCTCTTGTTTACCTTTTGTACAAGGTGCGGGAAATCCTGCTCACATTCGGCATGGCCGCTTTGATTGCCTATGTTTGTTTTCGCCCGGTGCTAGCCATTGAAAAAAAGGGTTTAAAACGGACCTGGGCAATTCTACTTTTCTATTCTATTTTTCTGGCCTTTCTTACCCTGGTTTTATGGGTTACTATTCCCATAATGATAAAGGAGATCAGTGATCTAGCCCGGCTTCTTCCCCAGTACGCCCAGCAGGCCCAGCAATTGTCCGGCGCTGTACAGAATTCTGCCATGCCGGCCCGGGTGGGGAGCATGATAGGGGATAATCTGGCTGCCATTGAAAATTCGGTTTATGACAGCCTGCGCAATTTTTTAAACAGCCTGGATGTATTTTTTAGCCGGGTTATTGCCATTGTCTTTTCGCCTATTCTGGCTTTTTATATTATGAACGACTGGGAAAGGCTTAAGGATGGCTTCCTGGGCCTTTTTACCCCGGGCGGGCGGCGTGATGCGGTATTCCTTTTTCACAAGATAGATCTGGTTTTAATGGAGTTTATAAAGGGCAACCTGTTGGTGGCGGTCATTGTTGGGTGTGCGGTGGGAGTCACCGCCGCAATTTTAGGGGTCAGGCTTCCCCTGCTCATCGGTTTGGGTGCGGCCATTGCCGAATTAATACCTTTCTTTGGGGCTTTTTTGGGAGCCGTACCGGCTTTGATCATCGCCTTTTCCCAGTCGCTTAAACTTGGTTTGTATACGGCTCTGGCCATTTTATTTATTCAACAATTGGAAGGTAATATATTGACCCCGCGAATTGTCGGGGCAAGGTTGGGCATGCATCCCCTGTTGATGGTCTTTGCGCTGCTGGCCGGCGGGGAGCTTTTCGGTATTTGGGGGCTTTTGGCCGCAGTTCCGGTGGTTGCGGTCCTCAAGGTGATTGCTGTCTGGATGTTTGAGAAACTGATCAGTTCCAACCAGGAAAATATGGATAATAAGGATTTGTTGACAGAGCCTGATATATCCAGGAAAATAAATAACAAAGTGTAGAATGCGGGAAAGAGGAGGCTTCGTTGTGTGGACCAGCAGTAAGATCCGG
>JBDKUE010000175.1:0-5499 GCA_039679855.1 Syntrophomonas sp. | reverse complement strand
GCCGCTCACCTCCATAATCGGTATTTCCATGTACACTTCACAGCCTCCGCCCTCGGGGACGATATAAACGAGTCGGGTATGATAAAGCCGGGCCAATCGTCGGTTGATGTTGGCAGTCCCAATTCCCCGGCGTTCTTCATTTATGCTTCTTTCAGGCTTAATTCCCACCCCATCGTCGCGCACCCCCAGGCGAATTATGCCGCCGCTCCTGCGCCGCACATAGACGGTTACAATCCCCCCCTCCTCCTTCTCCCGCAGGCCGTGGATAAAAGCGTTTTCCACCAGGGGCTGGAGGATCAGAGGTGGAACCAGTATGTCATTCACTTCAATTTGGTACTCAACTTTAAGTTTTTCTCCAAAACGTGCCTGCTCCAGGGCAACATAAGCCCTGACAAAATCGAATTCTTCCTCCAGAGGGATCAGGTCGTCCCCCTCGTAATCGTAGCAGCCCCGCAGGTAGCTGCTGAAGTCCATGAGCAGTTCCCGGGAGCGCTCGCTGTCTTTACGGGAAATAGATATTATAGTGGCCAGGGCGTTGTGCACAAAATGAGGACGGATCTGGCTTTTCAGAAGACCCATCTCGATGCGCTGGGCTTCTCTATAGCGCCGGGCGACGATCGTGAATTGAACCAGGAACAGGACGGTGAAGCACAAAGCCCAGCTATTCATAAAATAAACTGCCAAAGACAGGTCTGCGCTCAGTGCGTCATAGAGCATGGTAAACAGGATTAAGGCCATAGCGGCCAGCAGGGAGCGGCCGCCGGTGCTGCCGGCCAGGGCCGCCCGGGCGGTGTAAACCACGTTGATAAGAAGAATCAGCAAAAGGATGACAGTCATTATTTGATAGGTACTGGCGGCCACCTCAAAGGGGGCCAGCAGCACAAAAGCGGTCATGCAGAAAGAATAAACCAGCAGTATTCGGACCAGCCAGCGTTTCACCAGAGATGGATAAACCGCATACAAAAAATAGAGCAAGAAAAACTGTATCCAGCCCTGGGACAAATAATCGATCCAGCCAAATCCCGCAATGGGCATCCCGGGCCATAAGTAGCTTACAAAGGCATCGCCGTTTTCCGACAGGTTCAGCAAAACGCAAAACCCTATCCCGCACAGGATGAGCATTTCCTTTTCTTTACGAACTATGATAAACATAAGAGCCAGAACAAAGCACATGATAAGCAGGCCGCCAATGGTAGTGTAATCAACTGCCTTAATCGCGTTGTTTCCCCGGGTAATGGCATCGATAGAACCAAAGCGGATAGGTTCCCACATACCGCCAACCGCGTAAGCGTGGTTGGAAACCTGCAGAATCAAATCGAAATCCCCCTTCTCGCAGATGAATTCGGCGAATTGAGGGCGATATCCGGATATGGGAGCATCGGCCGTGTCTCCAAAATCACCGTTGGCGGCCAGGAGGCGTTCATCCATATAGAGGCGGTAGGCACAGGCCTGGTTCTGAATGCGCACGGCCAGCCGCTCCCCTACCGTGGCGGCGACCACGTGAACCCGGTAGGTGGCTTTCCCGAAAGCCGGGAGTCCGCGGCCATCCATGGCCAGGTCGGTCCATTGCCCCGGAGCCTCAACCAGGATAAATTGTTCCTGGCCGCTTCGCATCTCCTGGGCGTTTATAGTCCTGTCCCAATAAAATTCCCACTGGCCTATAAGGTTGAAAGCCCCTATTTGATCAGGGCCGCGTCCAGACAGGTCCAGTATTCCGTTCCTGACAGCAGGAGCCGATGACTGGATCTGGGCGGAGTGAGCATATACTGCTGCAAGAATTACCAGGGCGGGCAGCAGTGGAATAAATACTCTGCCAGCCTTACTGTTAAATATTTTTCTCCAAAACCTCAAAACTTTTTCCATGCTACTATTTTGCCAGAAAAAACCACAATTTGGTTAAAGAGTTGCATAATTCCGTTTTATTTTAGTTTTTTACTCTTCTCAATAATCCGGTTTATTCCGGTGTCAAGTCTTCAATTATCACTCAAGACTCCTCATCTCTTTAAAGGAGTGTTATCAAAAGCTGATCGATTGAATACGATGGCATATTATGGTTAAATGGTCCTTACTATAAGGCACTATACTAAGACATAGGGGGTACGGGGTTGAGAAGGAAAGACAAAGAGGTTGAAGAGCCTGAAATCGGCCAATATATCCTGGAGCAAGCGTTAGCCATAAGGATTGCCATGTGTGATGAAAATGTGCCTTACATTGTGGCCATGAACTTTGGCTGGGAACCGGGCCGAATATATCTTCATTCTGCTATGGAAGGACGCAAGATTTCCATCCTGCAGAGGAATAATCGGGTGGCGTTTCAAACCGATTTAAATTTTGAAATAGTGTCGGGTGAAGCGCCTTGCAATTGGGGCGCCAAATATCTAAGCCTGGTTGGAAGCGGCAGAGCCTGTTTTGTTGAAACCCTCGAAGAAAAGCGGCACGCTTTAGACCTGATAATGGCCAAATATTCAGGCGCGAAGGATTTTGCATACCAAACTTCCATCCTGGATAAAACTTGCGTTATACGAATTGATGTTGAGGAAATGACCGGGAAAAAGTCCGGTTGATGTTTTTTGATACAGGTAACTTTTCAGTTTATCATGCTTTTTTTATAAACATTTCTGTGGATGCCGAATTGGAGAGTATATTACGAGGAGTGATTCATTTTGTTTAAAACTGGAATAGCCTTTCATTACAACGTAAGTAATATTGAGCGGACCATTGCCTTTTATACTGAAAAGCTCGGGTTTTGCATTCATGACTATAATGCAGATTTACGCCAGGCCAGGCTGTATACCAACAATAAGGACTGCCTGATAGGTTTCGCCGAAATGCAGCCGGTAATCCCGTCTTCTACCTGCATCACATTTGAAGTAGATGATATCGAACAAGCGGTTCAAATCTTCCAGAGTAAAGGTGTTCACTTCAACAGCGAGATCGTTGAGGTGCCCAATACGGTTAAACTGGCTCCCTTCAGCGACCCGGACGGCTACAGCTTAATGCTCTATGCGCAGGTGTAGGGCTTAGATTGTAGAATTTTAATCAACTATGCGGTCGTCTTCACAGGTTGATACTCCTAAAATAGCGCTGGCCGGGCAATAACGTACAGCCCCGGTTATTATTGGCGCTACACCGATTAAACCCCACAGGCTGTTATAATAAGCACCCACCGCAATTATGGCGAGACCTATTCCAATGCGTATCTTCTGCTCTGTTCTTCCCACATTGCATTTGATCATTGCAATCACCTCAACGATATTTTGCTGCAATGAGCAAAAAGAATACTACTCTAACCGATTTTAATATGGACCGCATAACGGACTCTTTAATTAAAGGGATATCCGCCTCATTTGACGTACTTATTAACCATTATCCCGGGTTAAGAATTTTTTCCTCACCTTTTTGGGAGTTATATAAAATGTTTGCAAGGGGGTCTTATTATGGTTGAAATGCAAATAGACAATGGGACTTGCACCAAATGCGGTTTTTGCGCCCAAGTCTGTCCATCCCGGGTTATCGACTGGGAGAAAGGACAGTTTCCGGAGAAAAATCAGCAGCGGGTCAAAATATGCATTCATTGCGGGCAGTGTATGGCTGTATGCCCCCATAAGTCGATACAGGTGGATGATCTTGCCTACGATCGTGACTTTCTGGACTTCACCCCAGAAAAGCTTGAATTTGATACTTTCTTCAACTTCATTGCCGCCAGGAGATCAATTCGCAATTTCAAGGACAAACCGGTTCCGGCCGATCTTCTCCAAAATATCGTGGACGCCATAGCCCAGGCCCCGATGGGCTTTCCGCCTCATAAAACCGCTTTAACTATCATTCAAAACCGTGCCACAATTGAGCAGATGATTCCTTTAATGGTTGAATTCTATGGAAATATGCTCAAGTGGATGAAGAACCCGATTATGCGCTATTTGATCAAAAAAGATGCCGGAGCAGAGCAATTCGCAACTGTTAAGGGACATATGATCCCCATTATGGAGCAGAGGGTCCCCAGTATGAAATCCGGCGGTATAGATGAAATAACCCGGGGGGCGCCGGCCATGATCCTTTTTCACGCCCACCGGCTGGCGGAGCATCATACCCAGGACGCCTACATTGCCATGACCTACGGCCTTTTAGCCGCACATTCCCTGGGACTAGGGGCAACGTCCATTTCGCTTATTCCGCCCCCATTTAACAAAACTCCCGAGCTGCAAAAAATGATCAAACTGCCTACGGATCACGAGGTGGTAACCGCAATGATCCTGGGCTACCCCAAGTACCGCTACCAGAGGGGCATTAAGCGTGAACTGGCCTCCGTTAAGTGGCTGTAGGGGCATTAACACAAATCTATTGGGCCTATAAAACCCGGTTACGCGGGGACGTTCTTTCTGTAACACCGTATGTTACAGAAAGAACGTCCCCGCGTAACCCACTAATTGGGCTGATACTCCAGCTGAATACTGAGGATGTGCTTAATATAGCGGGGTGCGCTTTGCTCAATATCTTCATCACTGGCTGATTTGGCACCGTGGAAGATAAACGGGCTCAGGTACTTAAACCCGACCAGGCTGGCCATATTCTGAAAAGGCCTGAGGAGTTCATTCATTGTAAAATTGTTGTATCCCTCTCCCCGGTAGGATGTTTCCGCTCCCCCGGTAGATACTGCCAGCACCAGCTCTTTGCCGTGCAGTCTGGCGCCTCCCGGCCCATATGCCCAGCCAAAGGCCAAAACCTCCTCCTCCCATTTTTGCAGAAGGTAGGGGCCGCTATACCAGTAGAAGGGAAATTGTAATACAATACGATCGTGGTCCAGAAGTAATCGCTGTTCTCTTTTGACATCGAATTTTTCATCAGGATACTCTTGAAAGAGCTGATTGACAGTTATCTGATCGGGATACTTCTTGAGTTCCTCCACCCAGCGTTTATTGATGTGCGATTTTTCCATATAGGGATGGATCACAATAACCAGCGTCTTCATAAAATATTCCCCCTATCTTATCCCAACGAAACCCCGCAGCTGGCATCCGGGTGCTATTTTGCTGCCCTTCCGGTCTGAGATAAATCTTAAAACTAACCATTTACCTTATTTTGCTATATAATAAATAAAAATACTATATATGTATTGAACCAGGGCCGGTTGACGGCCCATATTTATTGTCCACAAATAGCATCGCTTAAAGTGTATTCGTGGCCAGTCGAGCAAAACGGCCCAACCTATAAGCCAGGCACTATACCCAATCCTTTAGAGACTAATTGATAATTTCGAGGATTAAAGCAGTAGATTTGAGGTGGATATATGGACCTGGTGGCAACTAAAAAGGGGCTCTGTAAGCTGGAAGAAATGTTTTTGCAGACGGACCTACGAAAGTCGCCGCAAGAACTGAGTGAGCTTCTAGCTCATGACTTTATAGAGATCGGCAGTTCAGGTCGTACCTATGACAAGCAAGAGACTATCGCGGCCTTGATGACTTCATCCCTGGTGGAAAGCCGTATAAGCGATTTTGAACT
>JBDKUE010000061.1:0-13673 GCA_039679855.1 Syntrophomonas sp. | reverse complement strand
CCCCGGCTGGTCCCCAGGTGTGAGTGGTAATCCGTACCAAAAAACACATCAGTGACGCAATCTTCATTGCTTACGACACCAAAAAATCCGCTCAAAGCTACAACACCCCTAATTAAATTTTTATTCTCATAGGTTTTCCGTATTAAGAATTGCACTTTTAATCGAATATTGCAACACTATTTTAGCCAACGGCGGGATGTATACTTTGAACAATACCTTATCGGCTTCTACTCACTATGATTAATTACCACTTTGCGCCGGCGGCACAATAAAATAGAAACAACTTCCCCGGCCCGGTCGGCTCTCGGCCCAAACTTTGCCTCCATGTTTCTCAATTATATCCCGACAAATGTAAAGACCCAGACCCATACCGGGGTTGTTTTCTCCAGCAGCCGATCTGACTCTATAAAACCGGTCAAACACTCGCTCCAATAAATCCGGTTTGATGCCTGTACCGGTGTCTTCAATGGAAACCAGGATACCGCCATCTGAATTTTGCATATCAAGTTTGATGAAACCCTTGTCGGTAAATTTAACGGCATTAGAAAGCAGGTTTATTATGGCCTGGGTCAGCATATCCCTGTTGCCGCGAACCTCCGGCAAGTCCTTTTCAATATTGACATAAAGGTCCAGCCCGGCCTTCTCGATCAATGGGCTGGTGATAGATAGTGCCCGCTCAACTATTTCATCCAAATGCAGGTTTTCGCTTTCCCAATCAATGCGGCCGGACTCGATCTTCGATATATTGAGGAGACTATCAACCAGGGCTGCCAGGCGTTCCTCTTCCGAAACGATTATATCTAAATCCCGGCTGACGGTTTGAGCCGCTTTTTGGACTTTTGGGTCTGTTGGATCAATCTCGGGTAATATGACTTTTTCTATTTTTCCGGCAATCAGCTCGGTAAAACCCATAATGGCGCTTAAAGGAGTTCTAATTTCATGGGACACCATTGATAAAAAGCCGCTTTTTGCAGCGTCCGCCTGCCGCAGCAGTTCATTGGCTTCGTTTAATTCCCGGGTTCTTTCAGATACCTGGAGTTCCAGTTCCATGCTCCTCAATTCTACAGCTCTGGTCCTCAGCTTCATGAGCGCAGTCACTAATGCTGTGGCAAAAAATACGGCCAAAAGAATAAACCAGCCCGTTTCCCAAAAAGGCGGTTTAACGGAAAGCTTTATCCGGGTTCCTTCTTCATTCCAAAAACCGTCGTTGTTGGCAGCTTTTACTCGCAGTACGTAGTCTCCCGCATCCAAATTGGTGTAGCTGGCATAATTCCTGGTCCCGCTATAGTGCCAATCCTGATCAAATCCCTCCAGTTTGTAAGCATACTGGTTTTTAGTGGGATTGGCATAATCCAGGGCGGCAAACTCAAAAGAAATGAAATCATCCCGGTAGCTCAAAAAGATCTGACCGTTGCCGCTTATGGCGCTCGACTTATCAAAAACTTTAATATCGCTTATCACCACCGGAGGCTTATGGGTATTGTCTTTGATTTTATCCGGATAAAAGCAATTAAATCCATTGGTCCCGGCAAAAAAAAGCTCTCCATCGATGCTTTTGGAGCAGGCTCCGGTAATATACTGGTTTACCTTCAAACCGCCGCTAAATTCATATTTATTAAATCGGTTATTTAGCGGGCTATACCGCAGCAGCCCATTGGTCGTACTGAGCCATAAGTTGCCGTAGTCATCTTTCAGCAAACTATAAATTAGTATATTGGCATTTTGCTGGTTATCCGTGATTAAAACGAAGCTTCCGCTTGCTTTGTCGAATTGATATAGATTTCTATCCGTCGCAAGCCATAGTATTGGGCCGTCGTTTACAATTGCTTTAACGCAGTAGTTAAAAGTCCTTGTACCAGAATTATTATCAACAATGCTATAACGCGTAAATTTGTTTGTTGATGGCTGAAAGCTGTTAAGTCCTCCATCACCGGTGCCAATCCACAGAGTGCCAGTGTCATCCTCGGCCATAGACAGCACATGGTTGCTGCTAATGCTGTCAGGCACCTGAGGATCATTTACATACTGAATATATTGGCCGGTATTCCGGTCAAGTTCGACTAATCCGCCATTGGCTGAACATGCCCATAATATACCGGTTCTGCCTTCGTGGATTTTCATGATGCCGTTATCATGGTTGTTGCTGTTTGCGGCTATATTTACATGGTAGCGAACGAAATTTCCCGATGCCTGATCCAGTCTATTTATGGTTCCATCAACGGTACCGAACCAGAGGCTTTCCCGGCTGTCCTCAAAAATAGAGGTGACTGCATTGCTGCTGATACTGGTTAAGTCCCCGGGGACGTTTTTATAATAAACTACCTGCTTGTTTTCACGGTCAAATCTATTTATCCCGCCATTGGCCGTTCCCAACCAAATAATTCCCGCGCTATCCTTATAGACTGACAATACAACATCATCATTAAATGCCGGGCCGCCAGAAGCATTTTTTTGGTAAGATGAAAAATTTAAATAGGTATTGATTTTTTCTATTCCGCTGGCTTCAGTCCCAATCCAGAGGTTGCCGGAGCTGTCTAGATAAAGAGATTGCACCCGGTAATTACGCGAAGGATTATGGGAGGGAAAATCGCTGTCACGAACTGAATATTTTCCAGTTTCCCGCTCCAATATACCCACGCCGTTTCCGTACGTGCCAACCCATAAAGCGCCGGTCATATCTTCGACAACTGCCGTAACTTTTATATCCTTAAGTCCCGTAAATTTACTATCCAAAAGTTTATCAACCGCTGTATCGATCCTGTTCAGGCTTCCCTCCTCACCCACAATCCATAAAACATCTGCCTTATCGACATAAAGCGATAAAATATTTTCCACTGATCCGTCCGAACTGTCGTCGGGAATGTTTATGCGGATAAATTGGCCGGTTCGCGGTTCAAACCGTTTTAGGCCTCCTCCCAGGGTCCCTATCCACAGTGTTCCGGATTTATCCTGGCAAATTGAACTCACGGTATTTGAACTGATAGTGCCGCCACTTTCAGCAGAACTCTTATAGTGGGTAAAAATGCCGGCAACCGGGTCAAGACAGTCCAATCCCCCGTTTTGCAGTCCAATCCACAGTTTCCCTGACTGCTCCTTGTATATTGCCCTGATCGCATTATCATTCAAACCTGCCGGATCGTCGGGATTATGATGGAAATTGGTGTATTCGCCAGTCTGCGAATGGAGCTTGAATAGTCCACCGGCTAGGGTTCCTATCCACAGGTCCCCGGCATTATCTTCGGCAATTGAAGTGATAAAATCGGATACCAATTGATTGGAATAGTCAGAATGGAAGGTGAACGGTTTCACACTGTAGCCATTATAACGGTATAGACCGTTTTGAGTTCCAAACCATAGGAATCCGCCGCCGTCCTGCAGAATGCAGTTTACAACCATTCCTGCCAGACCCTCTTGAAGAGCATCACGGTTAGGTAAAACCTGATCCGGCTCGCCATTGGACGAATTGGGGAGGACCATTATGCCAGAAATGATTAGCATCATCAAAAAACAATTTGCAAATTTAAAGTATTTTTTGAAGAATGTTGTCACTGAATTCCCTCCCAACAATAAAGATAGCTTATAATAAATGAGATATAAAGTATTTGGAAGGGATAAAAATGCTGAGAACTGTGTTAGTCGATGATGAGCCGTTATCATTAGAGGCCCTGGGTTTTATTCTTGGCAAACATAAAGAACTTGACCTTATTGGGAAATACACCGATCCCGTTGAAGCATTGGAAAATATCAAAGCCACCAGGCCCGAGCTGGTTTTTTTGGACGTAGAAATGCCCGAACTTGACGGTATTTCTACAGCTCAGGAAATTATAAATATGGGCCTTAATACCAACATTGTGTTTGCCACCGTCTATGAACAATACGCTGTGAAGGCCTTTGAAATGGATGCGCTGGATTATATCATTAAACCCTTTTCAGAAGCCCGGCTCACTTTAACCGTAAACCGCATTGTCGAAAAGCTTAAAAACAGCAATCCCAAGCGGCATTCCCTCAATGCCGTTGTCAAAAAGAATTCCAACCGGTCACTTAATAAGATTGCGGTGTGGAGCGAAAACAGTATTGTGCTCCTTAATCCCGAAGCTATTCAATACTTTACTATGGAAGATAAAAGGGTATTTGCCTTCACTACCGACTGCTCCTATGAATGCAACAGTTCACTGGCCGAATTGGAGCAAAAGTTGGAAGACAAAGGCTTTTTCAGATGCCATAAGAGCTTCTTGATCAATACGGAGTGTATTGAGAAGATCATCCCCTGGGTGCATTCCACTTATATGGTAAAGCTCAAAGGAACGGCTCAGCAAATACCGGTAAGCAGGAACTACGCAAAAAAGCTCAAAAGTATGCTGGAAATATGAAAAAGATATTAATTGTGGACGACGAACCTCATAATCGGATTCTCCTGCAGGAAATTCTGGAGGATCTCGAGGACGATGGGCTGCAGCTCTATTATGCAGCCGACGGTGCCGAAGCGTTGAGGGTCGTTCAATCGGAAAAACCGGCCCTGGTGTTTATGGACGTTATGCTACCCGATGCGGATGGGCTTGAGATTTGCCACCGGATCAAAGCCCGGTCTGGTTTTGAAGACATATTTATCGTTATGCTCACCGCCCTGGGCCAGAGCAGTGATATAAAAAAAGCCTCCGGCCAGTCCGATTTGTATATTACCAAGCCCTTTAAATCTAAAGTGATCAAAGATGTAGTCAACCGGGTGTTTGGATGTGCCCCAACATCCCAGCAGGATTAGCTATGACCAAAGATGCAAAGGATTTGTTTGAAAACAAGTTTTTCCAGCATTTTTTATTCAATTCCCTGAATTCTGTGGCTTCCCTGTGCCGCACAGATCCAAAAGCAGCCGCCGAACTGGTAATTGAAATAAGCACCTTTTTGCAGAAAAGCCTGGAGAAAAAACCTCCCCTGATTACCCTGGCAGAGGAGCTGGAACAGGCTGCCTCGTATGTCAGTATTCAAAAAGCCCGCTTTGCCAACAGGTTGGAAATATTATTCGAGATTGAAGAAGAAGTCGAGTGCCTGCTTCCTCCCTTCACCTTGCAGCCGATCATTGATAATGCCGTCATTCACGGTGTACTGAAAAGAAGGCCGGGAGGATTTGCCCTTCTATCTGTCAAAAGCACGCCTCAGGGCATCCACTTCAAGGTTACCGATAACGGCGTAGGCATGAATGCCGACCAGCTGTCCTTATTGTTGGATGGCTGTAATAATGCCCACTCATTGTTCCAAATAGATTACAGACTTAAAGCAAACGGCTTTAACGGGCTGGCCATCAGCTCTATAAAGGGCCAGGGAACCGAAGTCTCTTTTACCATTCCTTTCCATGTCTACCCCATCTGAGCCAGGCGCCCCTTAACACAAAAACTTATTTATTTGCATCTTGGATGGCAAATTTGTCATCTTGTCTGGATTCCCTCATTTCCCGTAAAACCCAATCGATATTCTTATTAGACATCTAAAGGCCATCAAACAGTGCCAGGATGGCAAAGCACTGCCAGGGACGGCAATGATCTTCGACTCGCATTGATTTCTTATCACGCCGATCAGAAAGTCAATTTTTATACATAGATATTCTGTCAGGAGGAATCCCTGATGATCATAAATCATAATCTTTCTTCGCTCTATGCCTTTAACAAGCTCAGAAAAAACGAAACGAGCGTTTCAACTTCCATAAAGAAGCTGTCTTCCGGCCTGCGCATCACTCAGGCCGCCGATGATGCCGCCGGTCTTTCCATCAGCGAAAAAATGCGCGCCCAGATCCGGGGCCTGAACCAGGCGGCGCGCAACTCCCTGGACGCTATCTCCATGATCAATACCGCTGAAGGTGCGCTGATTGAAACCCAGAGTATATTGCAGCGCATGCGCGAGCTGGCAGTAAATGCCGCTAATGACACCTATACCACCAATGACCGCGGTGAAATACAGAAGGAAATCAACCAGTTGACTTCGGAGATCAACCGCATCGGCAATACTACCGAGTTCAACACGCAAAAACTGTTGACCGGCGGGGTCAGCGAAACCAGCTACAATCTTTTCGAAATGTCCACCATCGCCCAGGGTGCGCCTCAGGGTTCGATCTCCAGCTTGTCGGCAGTCAGCGGCAATTTTACCATAAATGAGGTAACGGCCAGCTTCGCCGGGACCACCCCGCGCTGGTTTTCTGACGTTCAGGGAATTCCAGGTGGTCCGGGCAACGCCTCGGTTAGCTTTCGGGGCGTGACTGTCAATATTGTCTTTGACGGCGCAAGCCCGGTTCTGGGTAGTCTTAGCGGTATTACCGCCAACTCTGCCACCTTAAATATCAGCACCGGTGCGAACAATTTCCAAACTGCCGAAGCTATAGCCAACGGATTTAATGCTATAAAAGCCGCTGGTGGAGCAGGTTCTGCCATTGCCGATTTCGCCTTCAACGGGGGTGCCAATCGAGTCTGGATTAATTGCAGTGCCAAAACCTCAGCCTATAACGGTAGTAGTGTCTCCTACACCTCAGGCACAGGTTTTTGGATGAACGGCGGGGTATGGCCTTCACCTGGCGGCGTAAACGAGGTGCGCGGCCAATATGAGTTCACAATTGATCAGGCAATAGCCGCCGTGGGAGCCACTGTGACAATTGGAGGACAGGTGTTTACCTCGGTTGCTTCCGGCGCCGCAGGCAGCCAGTTCAATGTCGGAAATGATGCGAATGAACAGGCCGATAGTCTGGCCGATGCCATCAATGCCAACGGTGCTTTGAACGGCCATTATCTGGCTACCACCGACGGATCCAAAATAATATTGACTGAAAAGGTCAACCAGGCAGATGGGATTGGCATCGGCGCTGCAGGAACCCTGGCCGGAAATACTGCAATAGCCGGTCAGTATTCATTTACTCTGGATGCTCCCTTAGCCACTGACGGCGGCCGATTCACGATTGACGGAGTCGCCATTAGAGTGACCGATGATGCCAGTGATGCCGATCTGGCCGATGGCACTGCGGTACTGTATAATGCTAATGCAGACACCCAGGCTGCCAATTTGGTCCAGGCCATCGCCGCCCACGCAACCCTGGGGGCCAGGTACACCGTCAGTTCATTGAATGAAACAATTACTCTGACCCAGAAAGCGGGCCAGGAAAGCAGCACACTTCCAACCGCCGAGAGCGATAATTCATCAACCCTGGGTTTTGCGGCCAATCTTCAGGTTGGGGCCAATACCGGGCAGAGCATTTCCATCCAGATCAACGATATGCGCTCCCGGGCCTTAAAGGTATCGGGAACCATTGCCGGCAAAAACATTACCGCTTCTGACGGTGCCATAGCCCAGCTCAAATCAGTCCAGGAAGTATCTAACGGCACTAATAACACAGGTGTTGAATACGCCCTCGACATCTCTTCCCATACCAAAGCCGCTGCCGCCATAAGCGTATTCGATGATGCAATTAAGAGCGTTTCATCCGAGCGTTCCAAATTGGGCGCTTATACAAACCGCCTGGAACATACCATCACCAACCTGGAAGTAACGTCCGAGAATACGCAGTCAGCCGAATCCCGCATCCGCGACCTGGACATGGCCCGGGAGGTCATGCTCTATCAAAAGGACAATATCCTCTGCCAGGCTGCTCAAGCAATGCTGGCCCAGGCCAATCAGCAGCCACAAATGGTTCTCCAGCTGCTTCAGTAAAAGAACTGCAAAGTTTGCATTGTAAGACTTAGCGCGGTCATGGACGATAGCGAATTAACAACCCGCGGATGGGGTGAAACGCCCTCACTTCCATTTGGAATATTTGAATTCCAAGGCAGTGAGGGCGTTCTTGTGTCCGATAAATCATCCAATCGCAGTTGTACCAGGGACTATAAAAATGCCGCCTGACTTTGCAGAACAGGCGGTTAAGGAAAGGTATTAGAACCTTTATGGCCCGGTCTTAATGTTGAACCATCCGGTAGTTGTGTATATTCCGGTCCCCTGGCCATTTATCTGCACCTGGTAAGACCCCGGAACGATACTGGAGGGGATATTCCAGGAGCAGTTGCCGGCATTGGCTACCACTCCTGCAGCTATAGGAATTCCGGGCTGTAGACTTATTAGATAGATATCCACCTTATCCAGGCCAGAGGCCGTCCAGCTGATGGGCAGGCTTTGTCCCACCGAGTAACTGGCCCCGGCCATGGGATTGGAAATGTTTATCTCCGGTCCCGATGGGGCCTGGATAGTGAACCACTCACTGAGCCCATAGGCAGCGGATCCCTGTCCGTTTATCTGAATCTTGTAGGAGCCCGGCTCTATACTGACAGGTATTGTCCAGGAGCAGGTTCCGGTACTGGCTGAAACGCTACTGGCGACGCTGACTCCCGGTTTTAAGCTGATCAGGTATATATCAACCTTCTCCAATCCGGTCGCTGTCCAGCTTATGGGCAGGCTCTGACCAACTGCGATGCTGGTGTTGGCTGACGGCCTGGTAACATTTATGGTGGGCGAAGAACAGCCGGTTATATCAAACCATTCACTAACAGCCATCAAATTTCCTACACCGTTGATCTGGATCTTGTAGGCCCCCGGCTCTATATTGCCGGGTATATTCCAGGAAAAGCCCCCGTCGGCGGCCGCAACTCCTGCTGCAACCGAAATTCCAGGTTTCAAACTGATCAGATAGATGTCTACTTTTTCCAGACCGCTGGCGGTCCAATTTATAGGCAGCGTCTGCCCTACCGTATAGCTTGCGCCGGCCGCAGGTGAAGATATATCCAGGCCAGCCGGTGATGATGATTCATATAGCACCACTGCGCCTTTGCCGTAGTTCTGCAGGTACTGATAGCTTATCCACCCGTAGCCGCTGTGTCCCCAGCTCTTTCCCCATGAATTGATGAATTTGAAGGCGCCGGTTCCATCCGCCGTGATATGGTTGTCGTCATAACCGACCAGGCAGATGCCATGTCCGCCTGCCGCAGACATTCCGGAAGAGACCTGTGATAAAGAAACGTCCCCGCTGCTCTGCCATCCTGAAGTCCAATAGACGGTTACACCCGACCAAACCGGCCCCGAAGCCAGGGCGCTCTTTACAGCAGTGGTATCATTGTCCAGGTAGTCCCAATCGCCAATTATATAATTAGCCGCGTTGGCCTTTTGGGCTGTGCCTGGCTGAGTCTTATAGTCGCTGTCGTCATAGGGCATCACTGCCAGCGTGGCGCACCCCTGGCTTTCCAGGAGCCGGGCCGCATCATAAGGTGATGAGCCATTATCAGCACCACCATTGATCTGATTGTATATGTAAGCCGGGCTAAACTGGTGATCGGCGGTGTTTACCCCCCAGCCGGTTTTTACCTGGTAGAGGTAGGTCCTTAAAGCATAGCCCATACTCCAGGCAACACAGCTTCCCTGACTGCCCTGGTCCCCCACCGGGGGCATGTTCAAAGTCCAATCGGCTGAGCTGGGAATAGCGGCAGCGCTGAATTTCTGGTGAGCCAGCTTCGGCTTATGATTGGCCATAGAGCTTTTGATATCATCCGACCATTGCAGGCCCAGAGGATGGTGGGCACCGCCCCCGCCAGCAGCAAATACCGGCTGGGTCGCAAGCAGTATCAAAAGAACCATGCTTATAAATTGAGTCATTAGTCTACCCGGCCAACCTTCAGTTTTCAAATTCTTAAACCTCCTTTTCATGTCTTTAACAACGTGCATAATTGCCTATCTTGTTGCCAGCAGCTTTGGACAGCCTTCCCAACCTTCCCGCCTCTCCTTTCAACTGGTTGCCACATATTTACTTTAGTGAATATTCAATTAACTCTACTGCAATAAAATCTTAGAAGTATTGTCGTTCATTTTGTTGAACCAGACCATGGTAATTCCATACAATACAAATTGATCCATTCCCTGGTTTTTGAGAGTTTGCAGCCAGGTTAGACCCTGAATAATGAAAAAAGCCGCGGGATGTTCTCCCACGGCCTTAAGATTCAACCAAAGTTATTGGCTTACTTCACATTCAAAATATTATTATCCTTCAATATCACATCATGAGCTCCACCCTCTACAATGCTGGTAGAAGAAACCCGGGTCAGCTTGGCGTCTTTCTGCAGCTCGACAATGGTCAAGGCGCCGCAATTGCACATGGTAGATTTTGTTTTACTAAGCGTAATCTGGACGTTGGTTCTCAACTTGCCCGCATAGGGAACGAATGAATCAACTCCCTCTTCAAAGGAAAGCTCCTCTTTGCCACCCAGGTCATAGCGCTGCCAGTTGCGGGCCCGGTTTGACCCTTCACCCCAGTATTCCTTTACAAAGTTCCCGTTAAGGTTAAATTTCTTGGTGGGGCTTTCATCAAACCGCGCAAAATATCTTCCCAGCATAACAAAGTCAGCGCCCATAGCCAGGGCAATGGTAATATGATTGTCGTGCACAATTCCTCCGTCCGAACAGATGGGGATGTATATGCCGGTTTTCTCAAAGTATTCGTTCCTGGCTTTGGCGACTTCAATTAATGCAGAAGCCTGGCCGCGGCCGATCCCTTTTTCTTCGCGGGTGATGCATATGGAGCCGCCGCCAATGCCCACTTTTATAAAGTCAGCCCCGGCTTCGGCAAGAAACATGAAGCCGTCCCGGTCGACGATATTGCCTGCACCTACTTTCACATCATCGCCGTATTTGCTGCGTATGAAAGCTATGGTTCTACTCTGCCATTCCGAAAAGCCCTCCGAGGAGTCGATGCACAGGACATCTGCACCTGCTTCCACCAGGGCCGGCACCCTTTCCTCGTAATCCTTGGTGTTAATACCGGCTCCAACTACGTACCTCTTGTGTGAATCAAGCATTTCATCCGGGTTTTCCTTGTGGGTATCGTAGTCTTTGCGAAACACCAGGGAAACCAGGTTTTGATTTTTATCGATAATCGGCAAAGTATTGAGCTTGTGATCCCAAATATAGTTGTTGGCTTCCTTGAGTGTAGTTCCTTCAACAGCACACATCAAGGACTCAAAAGGGGTCATAAATTCATGTACCTTTGTATCTAGAGGCATCCTGCTAATCCGGTAATCGCGGCTGGTTATCAAACCCAACAGCCTGCCGTTGGAGCTTCCGTCTTCGGTCACCGCAAAGGTTGAATGACCAGTTCTTTCTTTAATCCTTAACACATCAGCCAGGGTTTGATCGGGTTTAATATTGGAATCGCTGCTTACAAAACCAGCTTTATAGCTCTTGACCCTGCTTACCATGGCCGCCTGGTCCTCAATGGTTTGAGAACAATATATAAATGAAATGCCGCCTTCTATGGCCAGAGCAACGGCCATCTTGTCATCAGATACGGACTGCATTATAGCCGATACCAGGGGAATATTCATGGAAAGGGCCGTGTCGTCGCCTTTTTTAAATTTAACCACGGGCGTCTTTAGGCTCACATTCGATGGGACGCACTCGGCGGAAGAATAACCGGGAACGAGGAGATACTCACTAAATGTATAAGAAGGTTCGTCATAGTAAAATGCCACTGTAATACCCCTTTCTATCTTTAATTGATACTCGTTTCGTGAATAGTAAAAATTTTTATGCTTTCAAACTTAATACTTTGATCATCTAATGTCAACCATTATCAATGATATTTTGGACGGCCCAAAAACGGATGCAGGGATTCGAATTAAGGCATATTGTCCCTAACTGGTTCGTTTGTTCTTATATTTTATCAATTGATAATTATAGTTAATGATTATACTATTCTAGATAAGGATTGAAACGATGAAACGACGCCCCATGCAAGGAAAGCAGGAGGTAGACTGATGGCAAAGGACAGTCAGGGAATCGCCCAGGCCTGGGAAAGATTTGTTTCAACCGGAATCCTGGACTCCGACAAGGTTCCCGTAGCAATCGGGGAATCATGGCAGCGCTGTCGTACAGCAGGTGTTGATCCTTATACCGGAGGGATAAGCCCGCTTATCGAGGGGACGGAACTGGAAGAACTACTGGCGAAAAAGGAGAATCTTATTTCAATAACCCATCCTTTTATGGAAAGTCTATACGACTTTGTGGCCGGCTCAGGGTTCATGGTTTTCCTGTCCGATGAATATGGTCACATTCTTGGGGCCCTGGGGGATGAGGATATTTATGCCAAAAGCAGGGAATTCAACTTGGTACCAGGTGGTTTCTGGGCTGAGCAGGAAGCCGGCACCAATGGAATCGGAACGGCCCTGGTTATGCGCAAGCCGGTTCAGGTGTCGGGCCCTGAACATTATTGCCAAAAAATCCATCCCTGGACCTGTTCGGCTGCCCCCATTTTTGATGACAGCGATGAAATTATCGGCGCCTTACAAATGTCAGGCCCTTCCGAGGAAAGTCACAAACATACCCTGGGCATGGTGGTGGCTGCGGTAAAGGCTATTGAAGAACAGCTGCTCGTTCAGCACAAAAACCGGGAACTTATCCTGGTGAACAGCCGTTTGAATAATATATTTCTAACCATGTCCGATGGCGTTATTATCTTTAATCCTGACGGCACTATCGACCAGGTCAATCCGGCTGCCGAAAGGAATCTGGGAAAATCAAAAAATGTGCTCCAGGGTATTCACATCGAAGACGTTTTTCAAAATGTCCCCAAAATCAAGGAACTGCGGCATTCCGGCCAATCCTTTTCCAATATTGAAGTGCTGGCCGAGCTGGGCAAGTTCAACATGCATTGTCTCATTTCCGGTGAGGCCATAAGTAATCACCAGGGCGATTATATGGGCGGAGTCATCATAATCAACCCGATAAATAAGATTAAAAAACTGGTCAATCGCTTTAGCGGAGCCGAAGCCCGCTTTGAGTTCAGGAATATTATTGGGTCGGGCCCGGAATTGCAGGAGGCTATTCGTATTGCCTCCCTGGCGGCGGAGAGCGACAGTAATGTCCTGCTGGAGGGAGAAAGTGGAACTGGCAAGGAAGTCTTTGCCCAGGCCATACACAACCGCAGCCAGCGAAGGGACGGCCCCTTTGTGGCCTTGAACTGCGCGGCCATTCCCCGGGAGTTGATGGGCAGCGAACTCTTTGGTTATGTGGAAGGAGCCTTCACCGGAGCCTACCGGGGGGGACGCCCGGGCAAATTCGAACTGGCCAGCGGGGGCACGCTTTTTCTGGATGAAATCGGGGATATGACCCAGGGAAAACAGGGCTCGCTGCTGCGCGCCATCCAGGAGAAGCAGATCGTCCGAATTGGTGGGGATAAGGTGATTCCGGTCGATGTTCGCATTATATGCGCAACCAATAAGAATCTGCGGGCGGCAGTCGATAAGGGAAACTTCCGTGAAGATCTTTTCTACCGGTTGAATGTAATTACCATCAAACTGCCTCCTCTGCGCGACCACCGGGAAGACATCCCCCAGCTGTTTGAGTATTTTTTGGAGGAAATAAGCAGACGCCTCAATATTCATATAGATCAATATGAACCTGATATTATTCCCGCTCTGAAGCAGTATTCCTGGCCGGGCAACACCCGGGAACTGCAAAACGTGGTGGAAAGGATGCTCTGCGTCACCCAGGACAATACGTTGTCAGTGCGGGACCTGCCCGCAGAAATACTGGCAGTGCCTTCAGGTGGTCCTTCAGATGATGAACAGGAATCAGACGATAATACGTTAAGCATAGGCCGGCAAAGAGAGCTGAGAAAAGAGCGTTTAGCCGCATCGGAATGCCAGGAGATTATCGATTTACTTGAA
>JBDKUE010000097.1:0-5981 GCA_039679855.1 Syntrophomonas sp. | reverse complement strand
GCACCCAGAGGGAGCTGATCCTTCATATGGTTGGCTTTGCCAGGGAGCTTGGGGTTCATGTTCACGTAGTTGTTCATCCCCGCAAAAAGGTCAATCCTGCGTATGTAACCAAGATGGACATAGGCGGTAGCGGCGACATAACCAACCTGGCTGACAATGTGCTGGTCCTGACCAGGTTCGCCCCGGGGAGCCCTGACGGCGGTGAGCGGTCTCCGGCCGCCCGCTTGTCGGTGCTGAAAAACCGGTTTGGCGGCCGGCAGGATGAGGATATATATCTCGGCTTTGATCCCGTATCTAAAAGATTTTTCCCGGAGGGAGAAGGACCGGAGGATAAGATCTACGGTTGGCGGGCTCTGCGGGGCAAGACATCTGGAAAGGCTCCCAGGCGGTCGAAGTAGGTTTGACCTTAAAAGTTCCATGGAATTTTCCAACATAGATGTGATTGTGCAGGATTCCGTACAATAAAAGGAGAATTCTGTGGTTGGTGATGGAAATGGAGTTAAGTTATGGAACCATTCGGGTGATGATAGCCGAAGATGAAGATAGGGTAAGAGACCATATCAGGGATCTGCTGCTAAGCTTCCGCAATGTAGAAGTTATTGGTTCCTATCCCTGGGGGGCTGATCTCCTGGAGGCGTTTCCGGATGCTAATCCCACGGCTGTCTTTTTAGATATTATGATAGGTGATATGGATGGTTTGAAGCTGGCCGCTTCCCTGCAGAAGCTAAACCCCAATATTTTGCTGGTCTTCATTACCGGATATACGGAATATGCCGCTACGGCCTATCAGCTAGATGCGGTGGACTACCTGATAAAACCGGTAACCAGGGAGTCTATTGGCCGCAGCTTAAGCCGAATCGAGAAGCGGCTCCGGCTGTTGCACTCGATGTCCGAAGATATCATCTGTGTTCAGAACCGGCATGAGCTTTATTTTATTCACCGGGATGAGATCATTTATATAGAAAAGCAGCTGCGCAAATCGATTATCCACACCGCCGACCGCCTGTATGAAACGAGTGAATCATTGGGCTCATTGGAATCAAAGCTTCCTTATTATTTTTTCCGCTGCCACAAGAGCTTCGTGGTGAACATCAATAAGATCGAAAAAATCGCTCCCGTAGCTGATCGGACCTATGCGGTGTTGTTTCATGAGTGCAAGGATCAGGTCTATATGGGCCGAAAATCATTTGAAATATTATGCGGTTTGATTGCCAGTCGCAAAAAGGCTTAACAGAGTACTTGACTTATTTAGGCACTGCCAGGGTGAAGCACAGTTCGCCGGACGGTTCGTAGGAGTAAGAGAAATGGGCATGAATTTTGCTCGCCAGTTGAGTGCAGATATTAAGCCCCAGGCCCTGGTGCTCGCCTCCCTTGGTGCTGATACCCTGATTGATGGCATTATCGATGCTGCTGATGTCGCCGCACCAGGGATTGCTGACCGATGCTATGAGCAAGGCCCCTCTTGAATCAATATCCAGCTTTATGTATCTATTCTCTTGATTCTCAACTGCGTCCAGGGCATTGTCGATAAGGTTGCCCAGGATGCGAGCCAGCTCTATAGATACATGTCTTACCGATTTCAGATCTG
Source organism: Syntrophomonas sp. (assembly GCA_039679855.1). Lineage (GTDB taxonomy): Bacteria > Bacillota > Syntrophomonadia > Syntrophomonadales > Syntrophomonadaceae > UBA5314. The sequence goes on along the minus strand of JBDKUE010000097.1, from coordinate 4,393 downwards.
CTTCAATATTCATTTTTACACTGATTCCACGCTCGTTGGCCTGAGCTGTTTTGGCGTTTATCAAGGCCGACAGGACCGGGTTGTCAATGGTTAAAAGCTCGTTGTAGTAAGAGGTTTCCTTATTTAATTCCTTAATGTATTGTTCCAGCGACTCATACTGCTTCTCCTGGCAGAGTCCGAAAATTACCTGCAGGTGGTTCAAGAAATCGTGCCGCTGGCCTTTGATGGAGTTTATCAAATCAGTGATATTGTCGGCGATGTTTTCCTGAACCGAGACTTGAACCTCTTTCTGGCTGGTTCTGATAAACCGGGCCATGATAAATATACTGATTCCGTAGAGAAGGAGGCTTGATGCCCAGAGCACAACGGATTGTACAGGCAGGGTCACCTGGGCTGCCAGGTCGGTCATTATACTCTGGAATACTACCAGCTGGATAAATATCGCCACGTAAACTGGCCATAAACGGGCAAAGCTTTCCCGGAAGCGGATGGCATAGAATTTGAACGAGATTTTACCCTTGTGAATCAGCCAGGCGATCAGCAGCATAAACAAATCGGCGGGCGGAGCCACAAACAACCACTGAAGGGTATCGTTGGGTCCAATCTGTTTAAAAAATGCTAAAAATATTGCTGTGCTGATCATTACTACACCTATGCCCAGAACATAGGAAGTGATATAGATTTTTAATACCCACACGATCTGTTTTCTGAAAACTAATAATGCAACCAGCAGGCCGGAGGCGACTTCCAGGGGAAAGCGATAAAGCTCGATGCTGATTTGATAGGTAGCAGTCTGAGTAATGGAGGAAAGCAGAGTAAAAAGCAGCAGCCGGGGGAGAATATCTTTGAGTTTTTCACCCCAGATGATAAGCGCGGCAACCGTTGAACAAAGAACGTAGGGGATAACCATAAATACCAGGCGCTGTAGTTCGAGTGACAAATTATTCCACCCCGTATCGTTTCTGTGATTTACTTCCCTTACCGTAAATATTATAACAAAATTTTGAATTTGTAAGTTTCGGAATTTGGGTGCCGGCATTAAAAATCAGGTCCGGATTACTCGAACCAGGTCGGTATTTTGTGAATAAAATAGTTAGTGAACAAATTAAATCAACCGGGCTAACAGGAAATCGGGCCTTTGCTGTAGAAAGTTATAAATTCCTGAAAAATTCCGTTTAATTAAACCTAAGGGTATAATACGATTATGACCATTCCTTGTCATAGCCATGGCTAAATAAATTATTGTTATGGGGTGGAGTAGGATTTGGATATCTCAGCGGTAATTCTGGCAGCGGGAAAAGGCGTTAGAATGCGTTCCAGTCTGCCCAAGGTCGCCCACCGGGTGGCGGGTCGGGCTATGATTGCCCACCTGATCAAAACCGTCCGCGCGGCTGGAATTGAACAGATAATTGTAGTCGTAGGACACGGCCGGGAATATGTGGAAGAAATTCTGGCCGGGGAAAATGTTGCCTTCGTGGTGCAGGAAGAACAACTGGGCACCGGACATGCCCTGATGCAGGCCCAAGATGCGGTCCGCGGAAAAAGCCTGCTGGTTTTGGCCGGGGATACCCCGTTGCTAAGGCCCCAAACTCTGGCCGGACTTATGGAAATGCACGAAAAGAGTCAGGCCCGGGCGACTGTTTTGACCACCCGGGTTAAGGATCCCAAGGGTTATGGCCGGGTGCTGCGCGGGACCCAGGGGGAATTCGCGCGTATTGTAGAGGAAAAAGACGCCTCTCCCTCCGAGAAGGCCATTGATGAAATCAATTCGGGAATTTACTGTTTTGATCGGGAGCTGGTTTTCAAAGCTCTATCCGGGATCGGCACCCAGAATGCCCAGGGTGAATATTACCTGACTGAAGCTCTGGAACTTATCAAAGCAGATAATAATAAGGTAGAGATCTGTCTGAGCGATGTTGAGGAGGAGATCTACGGAGTAAACGATCGCATTCAGCTGGCCCAGGTGGAAGGGATCATGCGCCAGAGGATAAACCGGGAATTGATGGCCCAGGGAGTGGCTATCATCGACCCTGCTTCAACCTTTATCGATGCTGAAGTAAAGATCGCACCCGACACGGTGATCCTTCCTTTTACTATAATTGAGGGCCGGTGTTCAATCGGCAGCTTTTGCGAAATCGGGCCTTCCACTCGAATAAGTAATTCAGTGATAGGCGACCGGGTTACTGTAGAATCATCTCGTATAAACCAGGCCTGTATCGGCAATGCCTGTACGATCGGGCCTTTCGCTTATCTCAGGCCGGAAACCGTGCTGCACGACAATGTGAAGGTAGGCGATTTCGTGGAAATCAAGAAGTCGGTTATCGACGACGGCAGCAAGGTTCCGCATTTGAGTTATGTCGGAGACGCCCAGATCGGCAAGGGAGTCAACGTGGGTGCGGGCACTATAACCTGCAACTACGATGGGGTGAATAAATATCCTACCATTTTAGAAGACGGTGTATTTATAGGCAGCAATACCAATCTGATAGCCCCGATTAGAGTGGGAAAGAACGCGTCGACCGGAGCCGGATCTTCTGTCTCCCGTGATATTCCGGAGGATGTCCTGGCTGTCGAGCGGGCGGCCACCAAGTTTTTAACCAAGCGAACCAGCAAGAAAAAGCATGTGGATTCTTAGGAGGTATAGGGGATGATGAAAGCATCCAGGTGGAGGATGAAACTGTTTACCGGCAACGCCAACCCTCAGCTGGCCAATGAGATTGCGGCCTATTTAGGAATACCCATCGGCGATGCCGTAGTCTCCCATTTTTCTGATGGAGAAATTAGCTGCGCCATAAACGAAACGGTGCGCGGTGTGGATGTGTTCGTAGTCCAGCCTACCTGCACCCCGGTCAATGAGCATCTGATGGAACTGCTCATTATGATCGATGCTTTTCGCAGGGCGTCGGCTTCGCGCATCAACGCGGTGATACCCTACTACGGCTATGCCCGCCAGGACCGCAAGAGCCGGGCCCGTGATCCTATTACCGCCAAACTGGTTTCCAATCTGATAGTGGAAGCGGGAGCCCACCGGGTGGTGGCGGTCGACCTGCACGCCACCCAGATCCAGGGCTTTTTTGACATCCCGGTAGACCACCTGCCCGGAGTGCCGACCATTGCGGAGTACTTAAAGGGCCGGCTGCAGAGGGAGAACACGGTCGTCTTATCCCCGGATGTGGGAGGGGTCACCCGGGCCAGGGATTTGGCCGCCAAGCTGGATGCCCCCCTGGCCATTGTCGACAAAAGAAGACCGGAGCCCAATGTATCAGAGATTATGAATGTCATCGGTGATGTCGATGGTAAATCGGTGGTTATCATCGATGATATTATTGATACGGCCGGGACGATCTGTTCCGCGGCCAAGGTGATGATGGAAAAGGGAGCGCTGGAAGTTTTTGCCGCCTGCACCCACCCGGTCTTTTCCGGACCAGCCATAGAGCGGCTTTCCAAGGCCCCGATCAAGGAAATCATCACAACCAATACCATACCCCTGGAGGAGAGCAAAACACTGCCCAACATGACCATCCTGTCGGTGGCACCGCTGGTTGGGGAGGCTATCTTGCGCATTCATGAAGACCTTTCGGTCAGCAAACTTTTTGAGTTTTAGCCTCGTAGGGCAATGATCCTTTCCCGGCTGGCCGGTTCCAGCCAGCCGGTATAAATTTGGCCGCAGCGGTGCATACTCCTTGACGAAGGAGTGGTGCTATTATGGCCAAGACCAACAGCATTTCCTGCCGCCGCCGCACCATTGGAAAGCGGGAGCGGCGTCTTATCAGGCAAAACGGGGACATTCCCGGAGTAATCTACAGCAAGGGCAAGCCGGGCTCCCGGGTGGCTTTTGAAGGAAGACCTCTGGAGAGGCTTTTTGCCTTCGGATCGGGGGGGCTCTATTCCCTGCAAGTGGATGATGACCCGGCGCCGGTTCTGGCTGTGGTCAGGGAGCTGCAGAGGGACCCTTTGAGCCGGCAGCTTACCCACGTGGACTTTATGCGAGTGGATGCCGATGAGCCGATCGAATCGGCGGTGACGGTGGCCATAAACGGGGAAGAGGAACTCCGTGAAAAGGGCGGCTTCCTGCAGATAGGAGCCCGCGAAGTCCAGCTGAAATGCCTGCCCCGCGATTTGCCGGAAACGATCAATCTTGATGTTTCCCTTTTGATTCCCGGCGACCAGGTGCTGGCTGAAGCCTTGCTCCTGCCGGTGGGAGTCGAACTTTTAAGCGACCCTGATCTGCTGATAGTGAGCGTTATTGTGAAAGTGACCAATGAGGAGCCGGAACATACGCCGGTTGAAGCGGAAACAGAAGAGTAGGATGCACCACGGGGACGGGAATTTTGCAACACGGGGACGGAGATTTTGTTGCATCCCACCCGGGTGGGATGCAACAAAATCTCCG
>JBDKUE010000216.1:0-2910 GCA_039679855.1 Syntrophomonas sp. | reverse complement strand
TAAGTATCAAATATTCCTCCAGCACCTGGGAAGGACTGTCTTTATATCCAAGCTTTGATCAGGCCCTTAAGGAAAACAGTATTGTTTCCTTTACTACCAATGCCAGTTTGTATCAGCGTATTCATTCGCTGGATGGACGCTATTTCTTCCTTATGGATGCAGGCGGTAAAAAGGTTATGACTGAGGTCACCAAAGAATACTACGATCGCTTTACTCCGGCCACAGCCCAGCCCAATTCCTTTGAACTGGCCTTTGAAGGGTATGGAGATTTCAACCATGTGTCGGGAATAGTCAACCCTAAATAAACAGTCGGCCGTTTAACAATGTGAATATCTGCGATATACAAAAAACCCCGGTTGGTTGATGTGTTTTAATACACGCCTCACTCAGCGGGGTTTTCTCACGATAATCAAAAACAGACATAGTTAAGCTATTGGTGTTTGTTAGGCCAGCCAATCTATCTCTGGTATAATATATCCAATTCTAATTGAGGGGACGTTCTTATGAAGAACCAATCCTGGCGTGGTTTTAAAAGATTTTGGACCGTTGTGTTCCTCTTTGTAAAGATCTTCTGGTCTTTTTACTCGCTGCGCTTCAAGAAAGTGTGGCATGGGAGCGAATGGTTGGAATCAAAAAAAGCCGAATTATATATATCTCAAGCCCGCCTTTTTCGGGAGACCGCCGTTGATCTGGGCGGACTGTTAATAAAACTGGGCCAGTTTTTCAGCACCCGGGTTGACATCCTGCCGCCTTCCAGCATCAATGAGCTTTCATCTCTGCAGGACGAAGTTAAGCCGGTGCCTTTTGAACAATTGATCGAAGTCGCCCGGCGCGAGTTTGCCAAGCCATTACCGGAAGTCTTTTTGGGCATCGACAACATACCCCAGGCCTCGGCTTCCCTGGGACAGGTGCACCGGGGGCAGCTGCACAGCGGCGAAACCGTCGCTATTAAGATCCAGCGGCCGGGCATCGAAGACCTGGTGGCTATTGATCTCAAAGCAGTCGGCCGGGTGGTCGGTTTGATAAAAAGGTTCACCGACTGGGAGCGCTTTGTCGACCTCAATGCCATTTATCATGAGTTTTCCGAAACCCTGTGGGCCGAGCTGAATTACATTCAAGAGGGGCATAACGCTGAACGTATTGCGGAAAACAGTAAAGACGACCCGGATCTGATAGTCCCCGAAATTTACTGGGAATACACCACCCGCCGGGTCTTAACTATGGAATTCCTGGATGGCATTAAGGTGACTGATTTTGCACAGATGGATGCTCAGGGCATCGACCGCCAGCAGATAGCCGCCAAGCTGCTCCAGGTTTATGTAAAGCAGATCCTGATCGACGGTTTTTTCCACGCCGACCCTCATCCCGGCAACCTTTTTGTCCGCCCCGGAAATAAACTGGTCATGATCGACTTTGGGATGATGGGCAGCATACCACCGGATGTGCGGGACACCCTGGTGGAAATGGTCTTCGCCCTGGTCAACCGTGAATTTGCCAGGGTAGTGGAGTACTTGACCGTAATCGGCTTCATCCGGCCCCAGGCCAATCAACAGGTCCTTATTCGGGCTATGAGCCTGTTTTTGGAGCAAACCCTGGGTAAAACCAAAGAGCTGTCGCAGGCTGATCTAAACGTCATCCTAAAAGATCTGGAAGTTTTACTCTATGAGCAGCCTTTTCAGGTGCCGGCCAACTTTACATTTTTGGGCCGGGCCCTGGGCACTCTATACGGAATATGTATGAAGCTGTACCCGGATATCAGTTTCATTGATGTGGGCCGCCCCTACCTGGAGCAGATCGCGCCGGAAAAGGAGAGCCTGTTTAAAATAGCCAAAGACAAAGCCAGGGCTCTGGGTATGGCAATGGTGGAAATCCCCCCCCTGGCCGAAAAGGTCTTGCGCCAGGCCGAAATTGGGGATCTTACTATTAACATTCCACTGCAGAACTTGACCGAACAGGTGGAAATCAGCACCCGGTCCCTAAACGGAGTGGCCTTTATGCTGGGGTTTGGCTTTACCATATTGGCTGCTTCCTATTTAAAAGTAAACGGGGAAACCAATTGGGCCCTGGGCAGTGCTTTGCTGGGCTTTATCTTTTTGCTGGCCTTTTTATTGAGTAAGAGGGTGCCTAAAGGCGGACGCCGTATGCCGAGGCATCCCGAAATAGTACCCCGGAAAAAACGGCAGGGGGGGAGGTCCGGATGGTAATCCAGGTAAGGAGGGGCTTGTTTGTATTCAAAAAGGGAGCTGCTCGATTTGCTGTTAGGAACCCGCATTTGGATTGCTGTGTTTCTCGCCGGAATTTTAGCCGGGATTCTTTTCTACAGTCAAGTCTATGACCTTATCTATCCACTGCTTAAAAACACGGTGGCCCTGGCTGAAAAACCGGCCTCATTAAGCAGCGTTTCCGAGTCGGTCTATCTGTTGTTTCTATACTTTTTTAAAAACGCCCTGGTTATCGTATTGTGTTTGATAACCACCCGGCCGTCCAGAGGACTTATTCCCGGACTGGTTCTTACCATTAACGGCCTGGTCCTGGGATTCGCAGCCACCTTGATTCACAACCTGACAGGCCTGAGCTACGGCCTATTTGCCCTGGGGATACTGCCCCATGGCATCTTTGAATTCACGGCCCTATTTCTGGCCTGTGCGGCGGGTTGGCAGGCAGTTAGTTATAGAAAAGCCTGGCGTTTTATCTGGCTTCCTTTAAGCCTTCTGGCTGTGGCAGCTGTCATCGAAGCCTTTGTCTCTCCGTGGGTGATCAAAAGTCTGGTATAATTCGATTAATGTTATTTAAGCAAAAGGGGAGTATAGTAATGACTGGCAAATCACGCATCGACAACATTTCACCATTCATTGTCATGGAGGTGCTGGAAAAGGCGCAGTCCATGCAGGCTTTAGGGGAGGATGTCAT
>JBDKUE010000242.1:0-9312 GCA_039679855.1 Syntrophomonas sp. | reverse complement strand
GAGTTACACTGTATTCGGCACCAACTGAAGGCAGATTCCCCAGCGTATAGCTGTCAATAAGCTGCCCGTCAGCATCCCGGGCACTCATAGTAAAGGTATCTCCATCGATACTGATAAGCTGATAACTGCTGATATAATCCAGCTCTTTGGCAATGTAATCCCGGTTGTCGCCTGCAGGATAGAACTTGGTTCCAGCATTACCCATGATATAGACAATGCCCTCTCCATCTGCCTGAACCTGGCCGCTGCGTAGTGGTTTGGTACGCATATAGACATGCTGGTGCCCGACAAAGACTACATCAACACCGCATTGTTCAAAAAGGGGCACCCAGTTCACCTCAAGATTGTAGGAATGGCCGTCCTCTACCACCGGGTAGGGTGGATAATGAAAGGCCAGGAACTTCCACTGCTTACCGCTGGAGTCAAGGTCGTTTTGCAGCCAGGTTTTGACCGTATTGTATTGAGCGGCGGAGGCACCCATTAAATTGCTGTCCAGAACCGCGATGTGACAGTTCCCATAGTCAAAAGAATAGAATTTTTCCTTAAACCCTTCCGGCCCATTCTGGGGCAAAGCAAAGGTATTCCAAAATAACGGCGCATCATCATGGTTGCCCGGTGCTGGTAGTAAGGGAATTTGTTTAAAGGTCGGTGTGGCGGCCGTAAAGAACTGCTCCCATTCACTTTTACTGTTTCCATCATAGACCAGATCCCCGCCCAGGATAGCAAATCGGGGGCCGGGGTTTTCAGCTGCCATACGCTGAAGCATTTTCCCCCAGTCTTCATAACCTTGCTGGACGTCACCCATATAAACGAAAGTAAATTGGTCACCGGGCGTTGCAGTGGTGAAGAAGGCAGGTTCACTCCAGGCTCCCTCCCCTCCGACGCGATAGATATACCTGGTGTTGGGAGACAAATTCGGCAGGGTGGTTTCGAAATGATAATACCCGGCATAGAGTTCCGTCTTCACTGCTGTCGCTTCCCATGCATCGGTAAAACTGCCGTTAAAACCTGCAACAGGCAGGTACTGCAGTCGTTCCTGACCCGTATCGGTCGCTGCACGCCAGGCAACCGTCTGAGTGGTGTACGGGTCGTCAGTCCAGGAAAGAATAATCTGGTCGGGCCGACCCATCTGGTTGTCGGCTGCAGCCATTGGCGGGTTTATTAATGCCAATAGCGACAAAAACATTAAGAAAAAGGCCAACGTTGCTGCCATCTTGTTAGAATAAGTAATTAACCTCAAGCATGACGGCACTAGATTCACTCCTCCCACCTGGGTAATGTTTTCTTGCTCGCCGGCTACATACAAGTTGTATCGCCAGTTATATACGAAAAATAAAAAAATATTACCAAACAGGTCATAACATTACAATACTTGACATTAATGTAATACTTAATGTGCTATAATGTCAAATACATTTATGACATAATTTACTTCTAAACAGCGATTTAAAACCCTAAGAAATGGTATATAAAGCAACTTGTGCAGGACATATATTTTACATATATACCATGTCAATAATTTTAGGTATTTTTAAATAGATTTCATAACGTTACAAAACATTACAAAACTACATAACGAGGAACGGAAATCTTTTTCCGATCATCGGCATGAAAATAATGCATTTAGGGGTAAAATTAAATGCACGCTATAGTGGTTGAAAACTTGAGTTATAAGTATCGAGCAGAAGGAGCGGTAACGCTAAATAATCTTGCTTTTGAGATAGTTCGGGGAGAAATAGTAGTTTTGACGGGTTTAAGCGGCTGCGGAAAGAGCACCCTTTGCTATTGCTTAAGCGGGATTATTCCCCATTGCCGGGGCGGGATGATGGACGGGCAAGTGTGGATAAACGGAAAAAACACCCGCGATTTTAGAGTTGCCTCCCTAGCGCTGGAAGTGGGAATGGTTTTTCAGAATCCAGATACCCAGCTTTTTTCTCCCACGGTGGAAGATGAAATTGCTTTTGCTCCGGAGAATATGTGCCTGCCCCCGGCTGCCATCCGGGAACGGGTAGATGAAGTAATTAATCTACTGGGAATTAATGCCCTAAGAGAAGCCAATCCCTATCTGCTTTCCGGCGGAGAGAAACATCTGGTGGCTTTAGCAGCGGTTTTGGCTCTGGACCCACCGGTATTGGTACTGGACGAAGTCATGTCCCAACTTGATCAGGGAGGTAAAAAAAGAGTAAACGCAGTTGTGGAAAAACTGCGCCATCGGGGAAAAACTATAATTGCTGTGGAACATGATCTTGAAGCAGTCACTGTGGCCGACCGGGTTATGATAATGGAAAGCGGAGAAATAGTCAGTTATGACACCGAAGAAATACATCTGGCTGAAAAGCCTTTCCTGACCAGAAGCATCCCCTAACTCAAGGCATCAAAGCTGGCCGAAAATCCAACGCCCCCGACTTCTCCAAGAACTGTCTGAGCTTCAGTCGCCCTTGCTCTTTATTTTTCTGACTTTTACATAAGCGAACAAATATTCTTCGCCAAGTTCCAGTACTGCACGGGCTCCCGAAAAAGAATATTCTTTTAGCCTGATTTCAACTTCACTATTGTTGCTCGCTAGTTTGAGACTCCAGTTGGCCAGAGAAGACTTGTCTTCTTCGAAAATCATACTATTTTTCATAACGCTGCATCCGGTGGCGCCCTCAATACCCTGGGCGAAAAAATGTCCACCAACCACCTCGGCCAGAACCGCTTCTCCACGTTCGATTCCGGCAGCCTGCAATGCTTTGGCTCCAGTTCTCAGTCCCAGAGTCATTCCCACATTGATATTGTCCCAGTTCAAATGCCTTGAAGTTGAAATCAATTCGCTCCCTACACAAGCATCCAATGGTGCTTCTGCCCCGGGGAAAGAATCATAATGCGGTATGTATACTTTTATATCCAGGACAGGAGTACCATCCAGGGCGTCCAGTCCCTTGACGTAAATGTGATTACCTTCACGCCTGATGATTTCTACCACACAAGATCCGAGGGCAGAGGGACGGGAGGGAGATCGAGTCGTATAAATTCCCCGGACTGACGCATCACTGACGGAATCATTAATAGTCAGGGGCGTTTTGGCTCTCGTTTGTTCAATGAGTTTTATCCACTCTTCCCGGTGATGCTGGTAATATATAACGTGCAAGTGAGAAAAGCATTCCAAACCGACGAGAGCATCAGCGAGGTCATCTCTCATTCGGATCATGCTTTCACGGTTATAATCAAAACTACGGGTGCATTCTTTGAAATCCGATACGACTACTCCTACCGGGCGAATGCTGACCATTGTCTCGGGTACGTCAACCATATGCATCATACTCCCTAATGTTAGAAGCAGCCCAACCCGCATTGGGTCACCCGGTAGCCGCATTCGTCACATACATTGCCAAATAAAAAAAGGCTTACTTTCAATTTGCGTGCCATTCCCCGGGCTTGTTCGCAGCCTATGGTTTGATTCGGGTACTTATCTTCCAAAGCCGCTCTAACTCTACTTCGCTTTTCTTCGTAGGCCGCCAATAAAGACTTCAGGTTTTCTTGTAGTTCTTGCGATAGTCCTTCTTCAAGCTTTTCAAAAAAGACCGGGATATGGGGCCCAAGCTTGGCAACTCTGACCAGGAACTCCTCAATATCATGCTCTGCCGCGTTGTTTATTACAATAATATCTGCCTTTTTAATCATTTTAGAAACTTGTTTCCAATCCGGGACCGGCAGTTGTACAAGCAGAATTTGCACGGCCCAGGGAAAATTGTTTATACCTTCGCAACCGTGCAACAGAATGTTAGTGAATTTCGTTTCCTGATCAAAGAAAAACATCTGGCGCACAGATCTTTGAAGTTTGTCTCTGAGTCCGGTTAATTCCAGGAATGTTCCAGTTTTATCCCAGGTCTTTTTCATGTCTTTGGTAATTTCTTCATACCCTGCCGGCTCACATAACGCCAATGGACCCTTCTCCAAATTATCAATTGGCATTAATTTAATCACTTTAAAATCAGCAAATCTCCTTACAAAAGCTTGTCCAAAGATTTTTCCGTCTATTGCACCAGCACCAGCCTGATTAAGCGCCACAGCCAGCATGCATTCTACCTCCCCCGTCATTTTCGCTACCGAATTAAAAAAACAATCGCCAGAATAATGAATGTATTGCTTTATCAGTCATCTGAGCCTGATTTTACCTCAACAAAACAAACATTGCCAACGCATATTTGCAATTTTTCACAACTTCAATGTTGTTCTATATCATTTTATAATATTATGCGAAATTTGGGACCTATTTCCCATGGCTAAACTCCAGAGGTTGTTTAGTTTACCGGCAGCTCATAAATTTCGATTACCAGATTGTCACCGTTTCTTCTAAACCCAGCGCTTCAATAACTTTGTGCAGCAGCGTCGATGTTTTGCAGATGCCGCCACCAAATTGTTGATCGGTTTCAGTAGAAGCATGTTAACTCTGAATCCTTTAATTTTCTTGAAAAACTCCTTAAAAAGTCCTGAAAACATTCCTACGAAAAAGGCCAGCGTTTTCACTGGCCTTTAGGTTTTTATTTTAAATTCCGACTTGTAAAATAGGGGCTAATTATAATCAACCCCGGTAATTTTCCACAAAGCAAATCCCGCAATGTTATGCAGATTGGACGTCATAAAAACCAGTTGCTCTTTGTTTCGCGCCAGAACAACCGTAAGTTCTTGTGAATCGCCGGGGTTTGATTCGTATATTTTCATCAAATCAGGAACAGCCCGTTCATCTTTGATCTGTCCCAGGCATCCTATTATTGCTCCCCGGTATTCATTATCGGTATTTTTTAAGGCGGACAACAGTGGCTCAACAGCCGGTTTTCCTGTATTAACCAGGGCTTTGCCAGCCTCTAAACGGACACTGGTATCTTCGTCCATGGTAGGCCCGCCACCTGGTATTTCCTTATCGCCCTTCTCCTTTTCAAGCATGCTGACCAAGGCTTGGGTGCCAATTGCTTTAACCATCATACGGGCGACTATATTTCGGAAGTCACTCTCATCGAGTAGTTTTTGAAAAGGTGCATCTTGAGGGTCCTTAAATGCATCTTCGTAGTTCATGGTAATGAGGCCCGGAGGGTCTAGCTGATTATGGAAAGACTCTTTCATAATAAAATCGTTTCCACACTGAAGTATGATTTCTCCGTCCAGAATGCCCCCGGTATAACGATAACCCCGGGTATAATTAAGCCCCAAGGGAGTTCCGCTTAAAGATAGAGTCGCATTGAGATCCGCATTTCCAGAGCCGGCCGGTATTATGGTAAATCCGGCGTTCCCCAGCCAGGCTTTTAAAACTTCTTCGGCATTTATTTTTCCACTAAGACTGCCAGAGTATTTCAATATGATCTCTGCCGTATTGGCATTACGCAGAGCTGGAATGCGATCCTTTATCAAAAGATCATGGATTTTGTTGTTGGCATCGGCAACCAAAGTGCTTTGGGGATTTTCTTTAACAAATTTTCTATACCCTCCAACCGAGTTAATCTGAACGGCTTCATCAAAATGGAGCTTTTCAATTCTGAACTTAGCTTCCCGGTTCAAAGAACTGCCGGGATGGTCATTTATAAACTTTTGATATGCTGCCACCGTGTTTTGCGATTGGATCTGCCGCCAGGCTATTCTGTCCCAGCATATGTAGAGTAAAACTGATAGTATGATAAGAATTGCCGCACCTATTTTGACTTTCAACCCGCCATCTCCCTGTAAAGGCTTAACTGCTTTTAGTCTTCAGCCGTAATTCTATGGTAATTGTATCAATGTGGCAATAAATAATAAAAACAGCGGTATCCTAAAAATGGCGGGATTATTTATCACAGGTTTTTAATACCTATAAAACAAATATTTGGTTAGATTAGCGGTACTGATCTTCTTAATAAATACCTGTAATTTGCTTTTTGTTTCCTATACCAGTGCAGTTTGTCGTCCTATATCCATGTTCTTCACCAAAGCCATCAGTTCATTAATCTCTGGATTGGCTGTAATAACCAGCGACAATTCCTTTTTTAAATCGATTATCTCCCGGGAGGGAATTAACTGCAGCATTGGTCTTAGCGGCAAGTCGGGGTTTGAACCTATAACACAGCCTATATGCCCTGAATTCAATTTGACAAAACTCCCGATCGGATAAGGATTTATACAGAACAGAAAGGTCTTTAATGTATTCATATCAAACATAACTTTGCCAGAGGCAAGCAGAAACTCATATACTTCGCTTTGCGAAAGGGCTTTTCGGTATACCCTGTCAGTCACCATTGCATTATAGACATCCGCTATGGAACAAATGGCCGACATTTCATCAATTTCGGCGCCTTTTAGTCCGCGCGGATAGCCGGTTCCATCGTAACGTTCGTGATGGTTGAGCAGAATGATAGCTGAACGCGCATCGACGTTTATATTTATTTCTTTATGCAACATGCTGTATCCCCAGACCGGATGGTTTTTTATTTGCGAATGCTCCTCGTCATTAAGTTGGCCCGGTTTGTTGAGAATACGGGAGTCAAGCTTAACTTTACCCAGATCGTGCAACAAACTGCCAATGCCCAGGAGAATCAGGCGATTCCTGGGATAGTTCAGCTTCATGCCGCAGTATACTGACAGGGCACAGACATCAACTGAATGGGCAAATGTATAAGTGTCGAACGAAGAAATCTCAGTTAGGTTGGAAAGCGGCAATTTGCCGGATAGGATTTCGTCCGCAATATCTTCTACGGAATGGACCATAGTGGAATACTGTTTGCTTGTTCTTCCCTTGGCGTTGGTCCACTGGCCGATAGCTCCAACGGCACATAACTTGACCTCATCTTCAAGGATGTTTTCATCTTGAGGCAGTAGATCGTCAAGCGTACTTTGAACATTAACCGCCAAAACATTATATTTCTTCAAAAAGTAGATGTATTTTGCATTGAGTTTTACTCCCCTGTTCAGTAAACGCTTCCCGTTGGGGCCATAAACACTACGGGCGAGAACCATGCCGGGAGTTAAATCGGATACAAGAATTTTCATGATCTATCACGCAGTTTTAATATTTCTAAAAAGCGCTGCGCTTCCTCCCTCCCTGCATTGCAGGTCTTTCCTATTTTAGCTTGCCAGAAGTTATCTGTTAGCAACTCAATCCCTGGTAATCTTTGAATTCACTGTTTGGCAGCTTCGTTTTGGGACCTTTAAACCAGCATTATAGGTTATATGTCCCAAATTAACTATTTAAATACTAACATAGTCCTGTATTCCATTTCAACAACAAAGTTTGTAATTTGTAAATAGTTTTATAGTAGGTATTGGTAGTTTTAATATTAACAACAAACAGGTCCTTTGCAGGACCTGTTGTCTGGAAGGTTATAGGAAGAGTCTTTACTGAAGCTGTTTCAGGGCCGCATTACAGTGGTTGATACAGTCATTCAGGGCGTTGTAGGCCAAACCCAGTTCATCCTTTAATTTCTGATCCCTAGCACTTCGGTTGAAGCTTTCAATGTCAGATTTAGCGTTGTTAATGTGGGAAACGCAGGATTGAACCAGTCTCCGTTCATCAACCATTCCATTAACCTCCTGGATAAATATTTTTGGGCCCGCTTATATTCTTTCCATGATCAAAGTATCCTATTTATAAAAATGAGCTTTGATAATAAATTGACTTTATGCAAAGCAGCCCCCTGTTTTAAACAGGGGGCTGTCTTTATATAGCATGTTTTAGAATTCGAATGATTCAACTGCAACATCCAGGACGGATTTGTCGCCGGAGGCAATGATGTCGGCGGTGATGCATACGTTGGGAACCACATTCATCAAGTAGTAGCGGGCAGCTGCCACTTTGCCGGTATAGAAGTTGTAGTCAAAGTGATCAGCACCGACTTCAGCAGCTTTCTTTTGTGCGAGCAGAGCCTGATCGAGTATCAAGCGGCCGCAGTAAAGCTGTGAGGTGGCAGTCAATATGCGCCGGGCATGGACAGGCATCATGCTGATCTGTTTTTCGCCCATGTAGGCAAACATAGTCTTTTGAATTTTGGCATAGGCGTCTAGGGCAGCATTCAAGCTGGCGAACTCATTCTTAAATTCGGCATTGCCGGCATTGGCCGATACGAAATCCCTCATCTCCTGAATGAAGCCGGCAAAGGCGGCGCCCTTCTTCATTCCCCATTTGCGGCCTACCAGGTCCATGGACTGGATGAAGTTGGTTCCTTCCCAGATGGACTAGATCTTGACATCGCGGGCAATCTGAGCTACCGGGTATTCTTCGCAGTAGCCATAGCCGCCATAGACCTGAATTGCTTCACCGATCAGCCACCAGGCTTCATCGGAGGGATAGGCCTTGCACAAGGGAGTGGTGATTTCGATCAGTTCATTGGCTTTGGCCCGTTTTTCAGCATCCGGATCGTGGTGGCGGACGTCGAAGGCAAAGTAGGTTTTATAGAGCATAGCCCGCATTGCCTCTACGTGCGCCTTCCCCATTAGCAGGGTGCGCTTGATGTCTTCATGATTAATAATAGTTGTACGGCCAGCCTTGGGGTTGGTCATCAGTCTGCCCTGAATCCTCTCCTTGGCATAGTCGCGGGCATTGTAATAGGCGTTGGCAAGGCATGATAAAGCGCAGTGTCCGGTTTCCATGCGGGCCATGTTCATCATCTGGAACATCTGGGACATGCCCTCTCCTACCCCTTCATTTTCCAGCGGATTCTTGCCCAGCAGCCAGCCGCGGCAGTTGTTGTTTTCGCCCATGGCCAGGGCGGCGGTACAGGAACCATGCTGGCCCAGCTTATGCTCGACCGCGGTGGTCACAACGTCGTTGTCTTCCAGGCTGCCGTCTTCATTGACCCACAGCTTGGGTACAACAAACAGAGATATTCCTGAGGTTCCCTGCTTGGCGCCTTCCACCCGAGCCAGATAGAGATGGATGACGTTGTCGGTGAAATCATTGTCGCCGCCGGTAATGAAGATCTTACTGCCTTTGATCTTGAAGATTCGCGGGTCGTCAGTGGGATAAGCCTTAGAAAGGATGTCGCCTACGTCGGAACCAGCCGTGGCCTCAGTTAGGCACATGCTGCCGGTCCAGGTCCCGTCCATCATCTTGGGAAGGAAAATATCTTTGACTTTTTCAGAGCCAAAGCTTTGAACCAGCCCGGCTGCTCCGCTGGTCAGGATAATGTAGGGAGCGAAAGTCGGGTTGGCCGCCTGCAGCAGTTCCCAAACCATGGAATGCAGTAAATGAGGCAGAACCATGGCGTCTTCCGATTCGTCGATGTTGCTGGTGCCCCAGCCCTCGGTCTGCAGCTGTTTGAACAAAGTGCCTACACTGGGAGGAAGAGTAACTTTGCCGTTTTCCAGTTT